>VBOW01000014.1 GCA_005893275.1 Candidatus Eisenbacteria bacterium
CGAAGATCTCCTCATGCGCGATCTTCTCGTGACGTGAGCGATGGTCGAAGTCGGTGCTGATCGCGTCCTCGATGGCGCTGCGTCGCGCGAGCATGGCCGCCTTGAACTTCTTCAGATCATGGCGCCGCTTCGTCCGCGACGGTGCCCGCTCGCGAAGATAGGCGGCACGCTGGACGGCGAGGATGTTAACGAAGCGCTCCCGGTCGGACCGGCTGGCGGCTTTGCGGTTCAGTTCGGACATGGTGGTTGTCATGGGAGTCCTCCCTATCGCCGCGCGACCTTGACAGGCGCGGTGTGCGCATCGCCGCGATCAGCTGCGGCACCCATGATGCGAGCGAACACGGCTTGATGGAGCGAGCGAGGCGTGGCCCTTGTGAACATCACGGTGGCCTTGTTCGCCCAGCCAGGCACGACGCTGATGCGCCCGGCCTGCAACGCACGGATCCCGGCTCGCACCACGGGTGCCGGCTGCATCATGAGGAGCTTCAACGCGGGCGTGATCTTCTGCTGCGCTGCCGTGGCGAATCCGGTGTCCGACATACCCGGGCACAGCACGGTCACCATGACGCCGTCGCGTTTGAGTTCGCGATGAAGGGCTTCACCTAGACGCAACACGTACGCCTTTGCGGCCGCGTACACTGCGAACTTCTCCACGCCCTGATAGGCCAGCAGGCTGGCGACCAGCAGAATCTTCCCGCGTCCGCGCGTCCGCATGTCCTGCGCAAAGACGTGCGTGACCGCCGTCAGGCTCACGACCTCCAGCTGCAGCATCGCCAGTGCCGCGTCCAGCGTGCCATCCACGAACGTGCCTTGCAGTCCGTGGCCGGCGTTGTTGATCAGGATGTCGATCGCAATGCCTCGCTCGCGAAGCCGCTGATGCAGGTGGATGACTGCCGCAACATCCGAGAGATCGACTTGCTCCACGACGACATCGATGCCGTACTGCTGGCGCAATTCCTCGGCGAGGGTTTCAAGCCGGTCCAACCGACGCGCCACCAGAACCAGAGAATGGCCTTGCGCCGCGTACTGGCGGGCGAACTCCGCGCCGAATCCGCTCGATGCGCCGGTGATGAGAACCCACGAGTTGTCTGTCGTCATGGCGTGTACTCCATGCTCCGTCATGAATGGATCACTGTGGAAACCGCGCTTGATCCTGGGTCGCGGCGGGAGCGGCGCCGCAGGGATGTTGTCGCGCATCCCATCCGCCTCCCAAGGCGCGGAACGAGGCAATGGCGGCGCGCGCCTGTTTGCGCTTGCGCCTTCGCGTCGCGCACCTGCAGCAAGTTGCTGTCAGCGTCCAGCACCTCGATCAGGCTGATGACGCCGCCCCTATAGGCCGCATCGGCGCTCTCGCGCGCACGCGCCAGCGATGATTCACCCTGCGTGAGGATGCCGACCTGGGCTTCGCGTTTGACGAGGGCGGCGAAGGCGTTCTCGACGTCCTCGGTCGCCCGCAACACGGCCAGCCGGTATGCCGCCAGCACTTCGACTTCCTGACCGCGCGCGGCGACGATTTGTGCATCGACGCGGCCGAAGTCGAAGAGGCGCCACCGCAGGCCGAGAACACCCAGGGCTTGGTTCGCCCCGCTGGTGAACAGATTGCCGCCCGAGATCGTGGTGGCGGTGCCCAGCAGCGCGCCGAGCGAGAACTTGGGGTAGTACTCCGACATCGCCACGCCGATCCGCGCATTGGCGGACGCAAGACGCCGCTCGGCCACGATGAGATCCGGCCGGCGCCGGATCATGTCGGCTGGCGTGCCAGTCTCGACGATGCCCGGCGGGACAGGGACCGGCATCGCCGGGCTGAGTTCTGAACGATAGGTTCCCGGCTGCACGGCGAGCAGCACGTCCAGCGCGTTCATCGCCGTCTCGAGCCCGGCTTCCAGGACCGGGATCTGCGCCTCGACTTGAGCGAGCGCACCCTCGGCCTGGTTCACCTGGAGTTCGGCAGCGATGCCCCTTCCGTACAGGAGCTTGACCAAGGTGAGCAACTGCCGGCGGGTTTCGGCTTGCTGCCGGGCAATCGCGAGGCGCCCCTGTAAGCCCCGGATCGTGACATACACGTCCGCGGTCTGTGCGGCGACGGCAAGCCGGATCGCGACCGCGCCCGCTTCAGACGCCGCGTACTCCGCGCGCGCCGCTTCGTGCCCGCGGCGCAGACCGCCGAACACATCGACTTCCCAGCTCGCGCCGAGGTTCACCTCGTAGGAACTTCCCGCGCGGTCGAAATCGGGTGTCGCGGCGACCACCCGTCCGAGCGGCGTCTCGACCGACTGATAGACCGTCGCACCTTGCGCGCTCACCTGGCCGGACGGAAGCAGCGCCGCACCGGCGACGCGCAATGCGGCGCGCGATTGCGCGACACGTGCCGCTGCTTGGGCGAGCTCCAGGTTCTGTTCGAGGGCCAGCGAGACGAAGCGCGTCAGCGCCGGATCATCGAAGCTGGCCCACCAGCGCTGGAGGTCGGCCTTGCTCTGGACCTCCCGTCGCTCGACACCTTGCTGGCCAAGGAACTGTGCGGACAGTTGAATCTCGGGCGCTTTGTAGCGCGGCCCGACCGCGCAGTCCGTCATGAGGCTGGCAGTCAGCAGAACGGATAGAGAGCGCGTGTGGGCGAGCATGATGGTCCTTTCGGGGACACCGCCCGGCCGGGCGGCCCGCGCCGCCTACAGCCGATAGAGAACGGGTACTTCGACCCAGACCTCGACAGGATTCCCGTTCGAGAGTCCCGGGTGGAACGTCCAGCCCATCACCGCCTTCACGGCGTCTTCCCCCAGGGCCCGCAGCCCGCCCGCCACGATGACCTTCCTCGGGTGTCCGTCCGTTCCCACGAGCACGCGAAGCAGGACCCTGCCCTCGACACCCGCGTCCTTCGCCCAGTCGGGATAGGCGGGCTTCGGGGCATCGATCAGCTCGGGTGGGCTGTCGACGGCCCGGAACGCGGGCAGGACCTCGGGGGAAGCCGGGCGCGGCGGGCCTTTGTTTATTCCACCCTCGCCCTCCGCGCCGATCGGTTTCGCCGGGCGAGAAAAGCCGAAGTCAGACCATTGGAAATCCTGCCGCGGGGGAACGGGCTCGACAACTCCGTCCTTCGCGCTGGCCAACCCCGATGTTCGGACGATGAGCGGCGGCAGGTCAAGCGGCACGAGCAGATTCACGGTGTGAGCTTGCTCCGGTTTTCCTTCTGGCCGCTGTTCCCCCCGGCGCGAACCCCTTTCACTCGCCACCCGAATGAATCCGACGACCGTGAGGTGCACCAGGGCGGAAAACAGGAGCGCGCATTCGAGAAATTTCCGAGCGTTCGCCCGGAGATCCCCTGGGCCGAAGCGAAACGGTGGCGGTGAAGATGCGAATGCGGATACCATGGCGTGGGCTCCATCCCGGCGGATGAAAGCGAACGAGGCCTGCCCGAGGGGGGTAGGCCTCTTGTTCCAGAAAGGGGCGGAGGTTCCTAGAAAAGGATCCTAGAAGTGGAAGTCCATCGGGACTTCCACCCATACCGCCACCGGTTTGTTGTTGCTGAGCGCCGGCTTGAATACCCATTTCTTGATGGCGTCCACCGCGGCCTCGTTGAGCCCCGTCACCCCCCGGATCACCTTCACGTTCTTGACGCGGCCGTTCTTGTCTACGAGCACATGGAGAACGACCTTGCCCTGGATCTGGGCCTCCCGCGCGAACTCGGGATACGCGGGCTGCACCTGGGTCACCGGCACCGGCGGATCCTCGTAGTAAACGAACTCCCCCTCCGAGGGAAGCTCTTCCGTCGTGATGACGAGGCTGTCCTTCCCCGAACCGCCCACGCCGACCGGCGCCGTGAGCGCGGCAATTTCCTGCTGCGTCATGATCGTCTGCTCGGGCGCCTGGGCGTCCGGCACCGGCACCGGGGTCCCGATCGTCGGCTTCACGATAGGCTGGTTCGGAATCACGGGCGGCGGCGGCGCGTTGGAGAGCGACGGCGGGGGCGGCAGCGTCTGGAGGCGGATGACGCGGCCCGTGTACTCCGTATCGTCTCTCGGCTTCCAGATCGTGGCCAGAACGTAGAGCCCGACGAGGCTCAGGTGGATCGCGGCGGAAATGATCAGCGCCTTCTTGAGGAGCCGCTGCGCGTTCGCCTTGAGGTCCGCCGCGCCGATCGGGACGCGCTCGCTCGTATCCCTGAAATCCAGAGTTGTCGCCGCGGTGGTCGACGTCACAGCGTCTCCACCTCCTTCTTTTCCTCGGGCAGGAGCGGCGCCAAGGAGAAGCGGTTCAGCTCGGCGAACTGGAGCTGGTCGATGATGTCGACCATGTACCGGTACTTGGCCTTTCTGTCGATCTTCAAGAGCACGACCAACTTTGGATTTTTCTTACCCTCCGTCTCGAAGATCGACTCGAGCTTGTCGATGTTCGCTTCCTGAAAGGGCTCCTTGCCGAGCCTCCAGAAGACGCGCACGTCGCCGCGCGTGCTGTCCTCGGGCGCGATCACGCGGACCGTCATCACGTTCGACTCCGCGATCTCGACTTTGGCGTTCGGGTCCGGGGGCAGATTGATTTCGAGCGCTTGCGGTTTGCGGAACACCGTCGTGCACATGAAGAAAATGAGGAGGAGGAAGGCCACGTCCACCATCGGGGTCATGTCGATCTTGATCCCGATGCGCTTCGGCTTGCGCCTCTTGCCCTTTTTGTGTTTTACGCCAGATTCTGGGGTGTCTACGGCACCCATCGGAGAATGCTCCTTCCGCGAATCACCGCGCGGATCAGTGCGCCAGCGCGGATTTCTTACTGGTCACGAGCTCCGTGACCAAGCTGAACGTGATCGTATTGGTTTTCTGCATGACCGCCATGATGTCTTCCATGGTTCCGTAGTCCGCGAGCTTGTCGGCTTTGATCGCCACCCGCAGCCTGATATTCCGGTGGCGGGCATCGGCCACGATATTCTCCAAATTCGTGATATCCGTGTACTCCTGCGGACTCTTGCCGATTTGATACAGAATCCGGTTGTCCTTGGAAACCCCGATGATCATCACGTCCGACTCCGGGACTTTCAAGTTGGAATGGCTGTCGGGAATCGTGATCGGCACCTTCTGCGGAGGATCGAACTGCGAGGTCGACATGAAGAAGATCAAGAGGAGAAACGCGACGTCGACCATGGGCGTCATATCGATCTTGATGCCGATGCGCCGGAGCTTCTTCGCTGGCATTTACTTCCTCGCCTCTTTCAGGGACAGGACCTCGACCACCTCGAGGCTTGCCTCGTCCATCATGTAATTGAAGTTATCGATCATCGTGACGAACACGTTGTAGAGCACGATCGAGAAGATCGCGACGAAGAGCCCGCCCGCCGTGTTGATGAGCGCCTCCGAAATGCCGAGCGCCAGCTTCACCGCGTCCACCGAGCCGGTGTGCCCCAACGCGGCGAAGGAGCGAATCATCCCGATGACCGTGCCCAGAAGTCCGACCATCGTGGCGATCGACGCAATCGTCGCGAGGGCGATCAAATTGCGCTCGAGGAGCGGCACCTCCAGCATGTTCGCCTCCTCCATCGCCTTCTGCACCTCTTCCATCCGCGTCTTGAGGTCCAGGTTCACCGTGCGGACCACCGCGTATCGATCCAGGCCCGCGCGGAGCACGTTCGCGAGCGATCCGCGCTGTTTGGCGCACAGGTCGGCGGCGCCCTCGATATCCATCGCGTCGATCTTCTGGCGCACGCTCCGCATGAACACCGGAAGCGGCTGCCTCCCGCGCGCGCGGTTGAGTGTGAAGAGCCGCTCGAACGTGAGGGTCACTGACATGATCGAGAGCATGATGAGGAGGGCAACCAGGGGCCCGCCCTTCTTGATGTACTCGGGCAAGAACATGTAAACCACGATCGCGATCCCGAGCGCGATCGCGCCCACAATCGTCATGAACACACCTTGTTTCACCTCGACCTCCTCCGATTCCAGTTGGACGAACTCTCAGTATGCAACATGCATCCCGCTCGGGCAACCACCACTAGTGAAAGCTCTTCAACGCCTCTTCTTCTGTCTCGTAAACGTCGAACACCAGGGAGAGCTTGGTCACGACGAAGATATTTTGGATCTTCTTGTCCACCGCGCAAAGTTTCATCTTGGCTCCCCGCTTGGCGTAGTTGCTGTGGGCGGCGATCAGCACGCCCAGGGAGACGCTGTTCATGAACGAGGTCTGGCCCAGATTGATCAGAAGCTTCTTGTTGCCCGCTTCCGCCAGCTCCTTGATCTTGCCTTGGAGCTCGTCCGTTTCCTTGCCGCCAAGGAGCATCCCTTTCGGCGTGAGACTCGTGACGTCGCCCACGGTTCGGACATCCAGACTCATCGTACCTCCCTCTCCGCGGCGCCTTGCCGCCCTTTCCTAGGGTGTCCCCCCGCCCGATTTCGCCGCGCTGGGTGCCGCCCCGCTCGGTGTCGCGCCGCTCTTCTTCAGCGCCTTTTGCTGCTCGTATTTTCGAATCAGCTCCAATCCCCTGGATGCGTCCTTGTTGTTCGGATCGATGTCCAGGGCCTTGTTGAACTCGATCTTTGCCTTCGAAATGTCGCCGCTGTTCGAGTAGGCCTGCGCGAGCCAGACGTGACCCTGGAGATTCTCCGGCTCGAGCTGTACGCCACGCTCGAGATAGCCGACCGCTTCGGGCCAGTTCTTCTGGAGCAGGAGCACGACCCCGGCCCCCCGACACGCTTCGGCGTTCGTGGAATCCTGCGCGATCGCGGACTGGTACATTTCGAAGGCCTCAGGAAGCGAGTCGAGCGCGGTCAGAGTCTGCGCGATCCAGACCCGCGCCCGGGTCTCTTTCGGGTTCACCGCCAGGGCGCGGCGGAGAATGTCCACCCCCGCGGCCGACTCCTTCACCGCGAGCTTCGCCAGACCGAGATTCAGGAGCGCCGGCATGAAGGTCGAATCGGCTTTGAGCGCCGATTCGAAGTACGGGATCGCGCGCGCATGATCCTGGCGCGCGAAGTAGAGGAATCCCAGCTGGAAGTTCGCGTCCCTGGCGAGCGTGGAGTCCATCTCGAGCGCGCGCGAGAGCTGGGGAGCCGCTTTGGCCGAGTCCTTGACGGCGACGTAGAGCGTGCCGAGCCTCAGGTGCTCCTCGGCGGTCATGAGCGTGTCCGCGCACTGCGCGTACAGGTCGTAATACTTGAGCGCATTCTCGTTGTCGCGCTTGTCGAAGTAGAGCTTCCCGAGCGCGCCCACGACCTCGCAGTTCTTGGGCTTTCCCTCGCTCGGCGCTCCCTCGTTCGCCTTCTCGAGCAACTCGTTCGCCTTCTCCAGCACGACGATCGCCTCTTCGCGGTCCCCCGGGACCGGGCTCTTCGCGAGGGCGCGGCCCAGCTCGATGTAGCCCTCGGGATCGTCGGGCTTGAATCCCGTGTACGCCCGGAATTTGTCGGCCGCGTCCTGGGGACGGTTCGCGCGGAAGTACAGGCGCCCCGCTTCCAGATAGGCGGGAGCGGAGGTCGAATCCACCTCGATCGCCCGCATGAACGAGGAGAGTCCCGCGTTGAACTCGTTCATCGCGACCAGCGCCCGCCCCGCGAGGTAATGCGCCTCGGGATTCTTGGGATCCAGCTCGGCCGCCTTCACGTACTCCGGCGCGGCGAGCACCGGGATTTTCTTGCGCTCGTAGAAGCCGCCGAGGTCCAGCCTCACGCGAAGATTATTGGGATCGGTTTCGCGGGCGCGGATAAACATCTCCTCGGCCTGTTTGATCTCACCCTTACCTTCCAGGGCGAGGGCCACGCCGTCGAGGAAAAGCGCACGCCCCTGCTTGAGCAGGGTCCCCTTGCGGAACACGGCGAGCGCTTGGTCCCACTTCTTGTCCTTGAGGTAGGCCTGCCCCAGGGCGTAGAGGGCGGGCGGGTCCTTCGGGTTGTACTTCACCGCTTCCTGGAGCCCCGCGGTCCCCTCCTCCAGCTTCCCTTGCTTGCGGAGGAGATTTCCCAGCCCGGTCAAGGCCTCGACGTACTTGGGATCGATCCGAACGGCGGTCTGGTATTCGGCCATGGCGCTGTCGGGCTCCCCCAGCTTCTCAAGGGCGCTCCCGATGAAATAGTGAGGCTTCGCCCCGCCAGGATCGAGGCGCAGCGCCTGGGTGAAAAGCTCCAGGGCGCGCTTGTAGTTACCCCCGCGATAGGCCTCCACACCCTGCTTGATGATGTCGCCCGATGAGAGCGCGTAGACCGCGGCGGCGGCCGCGAGGAGCCCTCCGACCACGAGCGCGGGCAGAACGCGGTGGAATGCCCGGTTCACTGTGCCTCCTCTGCGGTGCGCACGACGTGAACGGAAACCGTCGCCGGCGCGTATCCGTACCTGGCCACGATCTGCTGCCCGTCCACGCTGGTCACGAAATTGATGAAATCGGTCGCGGTACCCGGGGGGTTTCCTCGCGTGCACAGAGAAATGCTGCGCAAGAGCGGATAGGTTCTCAGCATCAGTGTCTCCCGATCCAGCGCCACGTACGGAAATCCGACCGCCGACGACACGGCGAGGGCCCGCACGCGCCCCTCCACGAATTCGCGCGAAACGCAGGCGATCGCATTCGGCCGTGACGCCACGATGTCGACGATCTCCCGCTCGCTTTTCTGGGCGTAGACGCCCGGTCCGTAGGGCTCCCCTCCCAGCAAGGCTTGCTGGACGAACTCGTAGAGCCCGAGCCTCGGGCCGCTGGTGAGCGGGACGACGGCACCCCCCTCTTTCCAACCCAGGTCCGACCAGTCCACGACGCTACCCCGGTACACGGCGCCCAGCTCGGTCCTCGAGATCTGGCGAACCGGCGAGCGCGGGTTCACAATCACCGCGACGCCGTCCCAGGCGACCGCGAAGGCGTTCAAACCCTCCCGCGCCACCGCGGCCCGGATTTCAGGATCCGTCAGCTCTCTCGTCAAGATGGACATGGTCACTTCGCCGTTGACGAGCTGCTCCATCCCTTCGGCCGAACCATTCGGGGCGACGCGGATCTCGGGCGCCTTGGGATTCCGATCCGCAAAGGCCCGTATCTCTCCGCGAAGCAAAGGGACCATATGCTCGGCGCCGGCAAGGACAAGCGGTGCGGGAGCGCTCTCGCGCGGGGGGGATGGCGACGAACACGAGCCAAGGCATGATGCGGCCAGCGTTGCGGTCGCCCAAATCAGCCGGTGCCTCTGCGCCCGGCCTCTAACTCTCACCGTTTCAGAGTACCCACCCCTCCAGCCGATGTCAACGCCGCCCGTTACGGGGCGGAACGGTTCCTGCTCCGTAGTACCCCGTTCCGCTTCCGATTATTCCTTCCCCCGGCCCTCCAGCGGACCGGATGCCGCTCCGTGAAAGAAGCCCCGGCTGCTCGCAAAAACGCCACCCATGCGAGGGTGGCACGAAGCGCGTCGTGGGATCGAAAAGAGGCTGGAACCTAGTGCAGGGCGGGAGATTCTGTCAACGGAATTCTCGCCGTGGACCGCCGCCGTCCTACGGGCGCAGGCGGTTCAGCATCCGTGGAAATGGGATCGTCTCCCGGAGGTGCTCGATGCCGCACAACCAGGTGAGCGTGCGCTCGATTCCCATCCCGAAACCGCTGTGCGGCACGGAGCCGTAACGCCGGAGGTCGAGGTACCACTCGAAGGCGTCGACCGGGAGCTTGTGCTCCTGGATCCGCCCGACCAGCCGCTCCAGGCTGTCCTCCCTCTCGCCGCCGCCGACGATCTCCCCATACCCTTCGGGAGCGAGAAGGTCGCATGAGAGGGAGAGCCGATCGTCGTCCGGATCCCGCTTCATATAGAAGGCCTTCACCGCCGCCGGAAACCTGTGCACAAAGAACGGCCGGTCGTACTGTTCGGTCAGGGCCGTCTCGTCGGTCGCTCCGAAATCGGCCCCCCACTCGAACGGAAGCGCCTTCTCCTGTTTCAAGACACGCGCCGCCTCGTCGTAAGAAAGCCTTGGAAACGGGGTCCGGACGCGCTCGAGAGGTGCGGTGTCGCGCTCGAGAACCTTGAGCTCCTCGCGCCGCTCCTCGAGGATCCGGCCCACGATCCCCTCCACGAAGCGCTCGATCAGATCCATGACGTCGTCCAGCGTGGCGAAAGCCACCTCGGGCTCCACCATCCAAAACTCGATCAGATGCCGCCGGGTCTTGGATTTTTCGGCGCGAAAGGTCGGGCCGAAACAGTAGCTCTTCCCGAAGGCCATCGCGGTCGCCTCGTTATAGAGCTGCCCGCTTTGGGTCAGGTACGCCTTTTCGTCGAAGTACTGGGTCTCGAACAGCGTGGTCGTGCCCTCGCAGGCGGACGGCGTGAAGATCGGCGCGTCGGCAAGGATGAACCCGTCGGCGTCGAGCCAATCGCGGCAGGCCTGGACAAGCGTGTGGCGGATTTTCAGAACCGCCGCCTGGCGCTGGGACCGTATCCAGAGATGGCGTTGATCCAGAAGGAAGGAGGGGCCGTGTTCTTTCGGCGTGATCGGGAAGTCGACGCTCGCTCCGACGATCTCGATGCCGCGGAGGGAGATCTCGACGCCGCTCGGCGCGCGCTTGTCCTCGCGCACGACGCCGGTGACGCGGAGCGAGGATTCCTGCGTCACGGTCGCGCAACGCGCGAAGACCTCTTCGGGAAGCTCGGCTTTTGCCGCGACGCACTGAACGGTCCCGCTCCCGTCACGCACGAGAAGGAACTCGAGCTTGCCGCTGGAGCGACGATTGTAGAGCCACCCCTCGAGCAGGACTTCGTCGCCGATTCTCTCCCGTAGCGCCCCGATCCGGGTCGCTTTCCGACTCATGGTTCCCACCTCCGCTGCGATGCGATGGATTCGCGGCCCCGAAGCGCCGAGGATAGCATGTCGGGGGACATTTCCCTTGACACCCCCGACGCCGCGCGCCTAACGTGCGGCCGTGGCGCGAATTGAGCCCTCGAGATCTCGACGCGCATGGCTCAAGCCGCTCGTTTTCGCGGTGGCGGGCCCGCTGACGCTCGCGCTGGTCGCGCCCCTAGGACCGGCCCCGGTGGAGCTGGCGGCGGCCTATGCCGGTCCGGACGCGGTGCGGGACGAGCTGGAGCAGATGCGGAACGCGGGACAGATCCGTGCCCTCGCGCCGGCCCAAGCTCGCTATCGCGAGGCGCTCGTATCGCTCGCCAAGGGAGAGGATCCCGAAGCCGCGCGGCTCCTCGCGGCGGCGGCGGAGTTCGATCCCGAGTACCCCGATCCCCATTTCACGCTCGCGCGGCTTCTCGCGTTCAAGAACCCCGAGCGCGCGGTCGGAGAGCTCGGTGAGGCGCTCCGGATCGTGGGCCGGACTTACGCCTGGCAGCGACACCTCCTCGCCAACACGCTGACCGCCTTTCTCGTGGTCTGGACGGTTGGCCTCCTGGTCGCGATCGCCGGGATCACCCTTCGGCATCTGCCGCATCTGATCCACGTGATTCTCGAGCTGGTCGGCCGCTCGAAGGGCCGCCTCGCCCGCGGCGGCGCGACGATCATCGCGCTCTCGCCGCTCCTCTGGGGGCTGGGCGCGATTCCCACCGCGACGGTCTATGCCGGGTTGCTCTCCTTCCGGGTGACCCGGCGCGAGGCGTTTCTGGTAGGGCTCTTCATCGTTTCGGCGATCGCGCTCTCGAGCTTTCTGAGGTCGGTCGCGCCGTGGGCGGGACCGCCGAGCCTGGAGGAGCCGAGCCTCCTCGTCGATCGTGCGCTCCGCTCGGGCTCCGATCCCGAGATCCGGACCGGGCTCATGGCGCTCGAGTCGCGGGACCCGGCGGAGCCCCTCTATCCTTTCACCGCGGGGACGATCGCTCGGCGCGAAGGAGATTTGGAGTCCGCGGAGCGCCTGCTCGCCCGGGCGGCCGCGCTCCGTCCCAACACCGCGTGGACCTTGACCAACCTCGGGAACGTGTACTTCGCGCGCGAGGATTACCCCCGGGCGCACGAGGCCTACGAAGCCGCCGCGAAAGCAGCGCCGCGGGCGGTCGAGCCGCATTTCAACCTCGCGCAGACCTACACGAAGCAGCTCCTCTTCGCCGAAGCGAACCGAGAACAGTCGATCGCGTCGTCGCTCGCCTTTGACCGCGTCCGCGACATGAGTCGCATCTCGGCGCCTCAGCTCAATCGCACGGTCATGGAAGCCATGCCCCCGGTCAAGGTGCTCTGGGATCTCGCGCGCAGGACCGCGCCGGAACGCGGAATCGCGGCCACAGAGGGGAACCCCTACGTCGCCTTTCTCGAGCGGCTCGCGCCGCCGCCCCCGTTCGCGATCTTTTTTCTCGTCTCCCTCTTTCTTCTCTTCGCGGGGCTGGGACAGATCCTGGGCCGGGCGCTCGCGACGCTCCAGTGCTCGAACTGCCAAAAGGTGGTCTGCCGCCGCTGCGTCTTCCGCATGCAGCAGCGCGCCTTCTGTGAAGGGTGCTTCGCCGCGGTCAGGGGACTGAAATCGATGGAATTCACCCGGCTCCTCCTCACCGGGCGGGATCGCCGGGCGGCACGACGCAGGACCTTCTGGGAGACAGCCACGACGTTCCTTCTCCCCGGCGCGGGGCAGATGCTCCGCGGGGCGAGCTTGAGCGGGTTCCTCGCGATCCTGGTCATGGTCCTGGCAGCGGTGCTCGTGGTTGGAAACGGCTCGCTGGTCCCGTCGGTCGACGTGCTGCCGCTCAACTCGGCGGGCTGGGCGAAGCGAATCCCCCTGACCCTGCTCTTCGCCCTGACCTACGCGCTCACCGTCGCGCGCTACTACGCGAAGACCTCGGCCAAGGTGCCGAGCATCACCCACGGCATCGGCCGCCTCTCGGAACGCACCGCCCCGCGCGCGAAGGCCGAGGGAGGCAGGCTCTAGATGGCCCTCCAAGGAAACCTCGACGATTTCAGCCTCCCGGAGATTCTCCAGCTGATCTCCGTCCAGCAAAAATCGGGGGTGCTCAAGCTCACGGCAGGCGCGGACGTCGCGGTCATCTTCTTCGAAGGGGGCCGGGTCGTCTCGACCCGCGACCGGCGCCGGAACACGCGCGACCCCCTCAAGACGTTTCTGGTTCAAACCGGCTTCATCACCGAGGCCCAGCTCAAGCAGATCGAGACCATCGAGGCCGAGAGCCGCCGCGAGCTCACCGACATCCTCCTGACCGGCAATTACGTCGCGAGCGATCAGTTGACGGACGCCTTGGAAAGCCAGATTCAGGACACGTTCCACCAGCTCCTGACTTGGAAGGCGGGCACCTATCACTTCTCAGGGGACGCCAGGACCGTGCCCAAGTTCGCGGCGAACGTCCGAATGAACACCGAAGGCCTTCTCATGGAGTCGATGCGACGGCTGGACGAGTTCGTCCGCTACAAGGAGGTCCTCACGTCGCCGGCGATGGTGCTTCGACCGAAGCCGCTCGCGACCCCGCCGAAGGACATGACCACGCCCGAGCAGCGCGTGCTTCCGCTCGTGGACGGCCTGCGGCCTCTACGCGACATCGTCGCGCAGGCGAAGCTGGTGGAGTTCGAAGTCTACGAGGCGCTCCACCATCTGCTCGAGCTGGGCGTGGTCGAGATCTCCCTCGGCGCGGCGCCCGCCAAAGTCACTCCGATCGCCAAGGAGGAGGCCGCGGCGCCTCCTCCGCGGAGCATGGCGATTCCGGTCGCGGCCCTCTTTCTCCTGCTCTCGATCGCGATCGGAACCCGGGCCACCCCGAAGCTCTACTCCCATGTGGAGCGGACGGCGCACCGCGCCCCCGCGGGCTCTTCGAGCATCGACGAGTCCCAGCGTTTGGCCCTCGCGCTCGAGGTCTACCGCTCCATCCGAGGCGAGTACCCCACCGAGCTTCGGGCGATGTCGCGCGAAGGGTACCTGCCCCCCGCCGCCGTGTCCTCCTTCTACCGACGCTTCGACTACCAAAGCGACGGGACCAGCTACTCCAAGATCGCCCACTAGGACGTCCGGCTTACGAGCTCGCGGCGATGAGCCCGCCCGCGGCGCGGATCGCCTCATCCGGCTGGATCGAACGAAGGCATCCGTACCCGATCGGACACGTGCGGCGGAAACAGGGGGAGCATGGGTAGCCGGCGTACAGGTTCCGCACCCAGGGGGCATCCGCGGCGCTCCAGACGGGGCTCGTCGATCCGAACACCGCGACGGTCGGCCTCCCGAGCGCTGCCCCGAGATGCATGACGCCCGAGTCGTTCGACACCACGAGATCCGCTCCGGCGAGGAGCCCGGTCAGCGTGGAAAGATCGGTGGCGTCGACGAGGCTTCGAGCCGAGCCCCCCGCCATACGCTCCGTCTCCGCCGCCGGTACCACGTCGTCCTGCGTGCCGACAAGAATCGAGGTCACGCCGAAACGCGAGTCGAGATGCCTCGCCACCGCCGCGAAGCGCTCGGGATCCCACCGCTTCGCGGGGCCGTAGGCGGCACCCGGCGCCAGGACGGCGTACGGCGCGCCGCCGCGCCCGACGCCCCGGAGCAGCTCCACCGCGGCCCGACGCTCTTCCGGGAGCGCGGTGAGCCGCGGCACAGGATCGCGCACCGAGAGCCCCGCCGCGCGCGCGAGCGCCGCGTACTCTTCGACCCGGGGCGCGGCCCGGGATGGCGCGGAGCGCGGGACCCGCCGCGTGAGCAGGGCGCCGCGAAGCTCGGCCGCATATCCGATCCGGTCCGGGATCAGAGCGAGGGCGGCGAGGATGGCCGACGAGAGCGAGTCCGTGAGGAGGAGGGCCGCGCCCGGGCGCGCGCGCCTCAGCGCGCCGGCCGCGGCGAACCGGCGCTCGCGGGACCAGGGGACGAACTCGGCCGAAGGGAACCGGGGCACGAGGAGCGGCCCGAAGCCGGCGGGACCGAGAAAAATCACCCGGCGCGACGGATCCTCCGCCGCCGCCGCGACGACGGGAAGGGCCTGGACGAGATCCCCGAGCCAATTGGGAAGGCGGACCAGAAGCGGACGCGGTGGGGAAGCCGACGAGGACACGAAAGTCCCCCGACTAGGGGATGACGCCCAGCTCGCGGCCGACGTCTGCCAGGATGGCGAGCGCGCGATCCAGATCCTCGTCGGAATGGGTCGCGGTCACGATCGTGCGTAGACGGGCCTTCCCTTTCGCCACGGTGGGATACCCGATACCCTGGGCGAAGACCCCGCGCTCGAAGAGGCGGTCGGAGAAGCGCATCGCCAGCTCCGCTTCCCCGACGAGGATCGGCGTGATCGGGGTCTCGCTCGATCCCGTGTCGAAGCGGAGGCGCCGCAGCCCCTCCTTGAAGCGCCTCGTATTCGACCAGAGCCGTTCGATCCGCTCCGGCTCCTGCTCGAGCACGTCGAACGCGGCGAGGCAAGCGGCCGCGGCGGCGGGTGGATGCGAGGTGCTGAAGAGAAACGGCCTCGCGCGGTGGTACAGATACTCGATCAGGCTCTTCGAGCCGCAGACGTAGCCGCCGAGCACGCCGATCGCCTTGGAGAGCGTGCCGACCTGGACGTCGACCTGTCCGTGGAGATCGTAGTGATCGACGGTGCCCCGGCCGGCGCGGCCCAGGACGCCGCTTGCGTGCGCGTCGTCGATCATCATGATCGCCCCGTGCGACCGCGCCAGCGCCGCGATTTGGGGCAACGGGGCGATGTCCCCGTCCATGCTGAAGACCCCGTCCGTGATGACGAGGCGTCGTTTCACGTCCTTGGTTTCGTCGAGCACCCTCGTGAGCCCGGAAACGTCCCGGTGGGGAAAGACCCGGATCTCCGCGCGCGAGAGCCGCGCCCCATCGATGATGCTCGCGTGGTTCAGCTCGTCCGAGATGATGAGGTCCCCTTTGCCGAGCAGCGAGGAGACCGTCCCCGCGTTCGCGGCGAACCCGCTCTGAAACACGACGGAGGCTTCGGTCTTCTTGAAGGCGGCGATCCGCCGCTCGAGCTCCATGTGGAGCTCCATCGTGCCCGCGATCGTGCGGACGGAGCCGGACCCCACGCCGAGCGAGCGGACCGCTTGGAGGGCCGCCTCCTTGAGCTTCGGGTGGGTCGTGAGGCCGAGATAGTTGTTCGAGGAGAGATTGATGACTTCGCGTCCGTCGAACCGCGCCCGGGGAAGCTGCTCGCCTTCGAGCTCGCGGAGCGTCCGGTAGAGGCCGTCGCGCTTCAGCTGGAGGATCGCGTCTTCCAGATACTGGAGCGGGCTCTCGGTAGCGGGTGAGGCGCTCACGGGTGATCCCGCTTCAGGACGATCTTTCCCGCTTTCCCGGAACGCTGGAGGCCCACAGCTTCCTCGAAATCGGACCAGCCGAGCACGTGGGTGAGCACAGGGCGCACGTCGAGCTTGCCGCTCAGAAGCAAAGCCTCCATGCGGTACCATGTTTCGAAAATGAGCCTGCCGTTGATTCCCTGCACCACGGCTCCGCGGAAGATCACTTCCTTGGCCACGTCGATCTCGAGCGGCTTGGACGGAATGCCGAGGAGCGAAACGCGGCCACCGTTCGCGAGCGCCTCGAAACCGTCCCGGAACGCGTCGGGATGTCCCGACATCTCGAGCATACCATCGACGCCCCGGCCCTGGGTCTTCTCGAGGATTCGCTTCACGATCGCATCGCGCTCGACGTTCAGGACCAGGTCCGCGCCCATCCGCTCCGCAAGCTCTAGCCTCAAGGGATTCTTGTCGACCGCCGCGACCCAGGACGCTCCCGACGCCTTGAGCACCCCGACGGCGAAGCACCCGATCGGGCCGCAGCCGAAGACCGCGAACTGGAGACCGGCGACCGGGCCGGCGAGCGCGGTGTGCACCGCGTTTCCGAGCGGATCGTGGACCGCCGCGATCTCCTCGGGAATATCGGGGTGGAGCTTCCACACGTTCTGCTCGGGCAGGACGACGAAGTCGGCGAACGCGCCCTGTCGGTCGACCCCGAGGATCTCCACTTTCTCGCAGAGATGCCGCAGGCCGCGGCGGCAGGCATAGCAAAGGCCGCAATACACGTGGGTCTCCCCCGTCACCCGATTCCCCGGTTGGACGGAGCGGACGTCACCGCCGACCCAGTCCACGATCCCGGTGAACTCGTGCCCGAACACGAGCGGCGTCTTGATTCGGGAGGCGGCCCAGCGGTCCCAGTTCACGATGTGGAGATCCGTCCCGCAAATCGCGAACGCGGTCACGCGAATGCGGACATCCTTGGAGCCGCCTGCCGGCACCGGGGCCTGGACGCGCCAGAGTCCGGGCTCAGGCTTGGTTTTTTCGATGGCCCACATGCGGTCGACGGTCACTTGAGCCGGTGTGGCGGTCTCGAGGGTCACAGGGTCGCTCCTCTCCGTGAGCGCAAGGTCCAGAGTCGATGGATTATGGGAGAGGAGTCCCCGGAATCAAGCCCTTTCCCCTCCGGCGCGGCGGCCGCGCTAATACCCTCGCGCGCGGTCCACGCGATTTTGGAGCGGCTCCCCGGCGCGGAATCGCAGCCAGTTCTCCGCGAAGTCTCGCGCCAGGGACGGAATCACGCTCGCGCCCGCGACGTGCGGGGTGATCCAGACATTCTCCCTGCCTCGGAGCGGATGATCCCCGGGCAGAGGCTCCTCGCGGAAGACATCCAGAATCGCCGCCCGCGGCTTTCCACGGCCGAGCGCGCGAACCAGCGCCTGCTCCTCCACCGTGCCGCCGCGCGACACGTTGATGAACGTGGAGCCGGCCTTCATCGACGCGAAGCGCTCCGCATTCCAGAACGACTCGGTCTCGGGAGTGAGCGGAAGGAGATTCACGACGACGTCGGCCCACCCGAGAAGCTCGGCGAGATCCCGGCCTTGGGAATCGTGCGATCGCCGGTCCTCCCCTCCTCCGCCGCG
Organism: Candidatus Eisenbacteria bacterium; assembly: GCA_005893275.1. Lineage (NCBI taxonomy): Bacteria > Candidatus Eiseniibacteriota > Candidatus Eiseniibacteriota bacterium. The sequence goes on from VBOW01000014.1 coordinate 17,724, forward strand.
CCGCACGCCGGCGACGTGCATCTGGAACGCGCGCGCCGTGGCGGCGATCTCGAGACCGATCGCGCCCATGCCGACGACGAGAAGATTCTTCCCCGCGATCGAGTCCGGGGTCCAGCGCTTCCAGGACCGGTCCGCCATCTGCCGCAGGGCTTCGTCGACCCCGAGCGTCTGGGCGAGCAGGTAGCCGAAAACGTGCTGCGCCATCCTCTGCGGAAAATCCCCGACCGTCCGCGTGAGGATCACCTCCGTCCCCCACTCCGGGCGGAGAAACCAGTTCTCCACGCCGGCCCATCCGCTCTGGATCCAGCGAAGCCTGGGGAGGCTGAGCGGAGATTCGGGAGGGGCGCCGGCGCAAAACCAAACGGTCGCCTCCTCGAAGCCGCGGGCGTCGAGCCTGTACCACGGCAGCTGCTCACCGGTTTCCTCCTCGACCGCGCGCGCGAGCCCTTCCGGGTCGGAGCTCGTGATGAGGACGCGCTCGCTCACGCGCGCGACACCGCGGCGGCGCTCGCGGCGCCCGCCCCGTCGAGGGCCCGGGCGAGGGCCCGGAACGTCAGATCCGGATCGAGCCGCTTCATGCACGCGTGGTGCCCGAGCGGGCAGCGCGAGCGTCCGTGCACGCCGCAGGGACGGCACCCGACCTCGATCTCCGCGACCTCGTCGAGCGGGCCCTGGCGCGCAAATCCGAACTGGGGCACGGTCCCCCCGAACACGCCGACGGCGGGGATGCCGAGCGCGGGCCCCAGGTGGAGCACCGCGGAGTCGTTGGACACGACGGCCCGGGCGTGCGCGGCAAGGGCGGCGAGCTCGCGAAAGGGCAGCGCGAGAAGCGCCCCTTCCCGCCCGGGCAGAAGGGGCATGAGCTCGGCCGCGGCCCGCTCCCCGGGCGCCACCGCATAGAGCGACTCGAGCCCGCGCTCCCGCTCGATCCGATCCGCGAGGGCCACGAAGTGTCTCGCGGGCCACCGCTTGGTTTCCCAGCGCGCTCCGGCCCCCAGCAGGATGAATCCCCTCGCAAGCGCGCCCCGTCCCGCCCTCTCCGCCCCGCGCTCAAGCTCCACGTCGGAGAGAGCGCGGCGGAGCCAGGCCTCCGATCCGCCCGCCGGGTCGAGGCCGCAGAGCCGGCGGTACGTTCGAAGCAGCGGCGGCACGGGGGCTGGCTTGAGCCAGCGCGCGTATACCATGAGCCGCCGTCTCAGCGCGTACTTCGGAGGCAGCCGGTGCTTCGCGTCCGAGAAGGCCGTCCGGACCCGGAACGAGCGCCAGTTTCGGTGGAGGTCCAAGATCTCCTCGACTCCGTCCCGGCGCATGGCATAGATCAGGTCGCGGAGCGACCCCGAGATGCACGACGGCGTGGGCGCATACCCGCCGTGGCGTTCTCGGACCGCGTACACGCGATCCACGTGGGGATGCCCGCGGAGGAGATTCGCGTACCGCTCCTTGGTCACGAAGAGCACGCGCCGGCCGGAATCCTCCTCTTTCAGGTACCCGGGAACGTGTGCGGCGAGAAGCACGTCGCCCAGCGAGGAGAACCGGACGACCGCCGCCGCGCGGCGGTGGAGCACGTTAGCCGGCCTGGTCCGCGGCGAGCGCGTCCGGGAGGGAAGCGAGGGCGCCGCGGGGGTCGCTCTCCGCCAGCCGGAACTGCAGACGGTGGAGCTTCTGATAGAGCCCGGGGCGTTTCACCAGCTCCGCATGGGTTCCGGTCTCCACGATCCGTCCCTGGTCCAGGACGAGGATTCGATCGGCGCGCTGGATCGTGGAGAGGCGGTGCGCGATGACGAACACGGTGCGGCCCCGGAAGAGCACCTCGAGCGCCTCCTGGACCAGAAGCTCCGACTCGGAATCGAGATTCGAGGTCGCTTCGTCGAGAAGGAGGAGCGCGGGGTCCTTGAAGATGGCCCGCGCGATCGCGATCCGTTGCCGCTCCCCTCCCGAGAGGCGCAGCCCGCGATCGCCGACTTTCGTATCGTACCCCGCCGACATCTCGCGGATGAAGCGGTCGGCGTTCGCGGCGAGCGCGGCGCGGCGGATCGCCTCCCCATCGGCCTCCACCACGCCGTAGGCGATGTTGCGCGCCACGGTGTCGTTGAACAGCAAGGGATCCTGCGTCACGATCCCCATCATCCGCCGGAGCGATCCCACGTCGTAGTCGGTCAAGTCGTGGCCGTCGAGGAGGATTCGGCCTTCGGTTGGATCGTAGAAACGCGCGACGAGGTCCACGAGCGTCGATTTGCCCGAGCCGCTCGGCCCGACGAGCGCGACGACCTCCCCCGACTCGACCGAGAACGAGACGTCGCGCAGGACCGCGGGGCCGTTCCCGTAGCGAAAGCCCACGCGGTCGAATTCGATCCCGCTCCGGATCGTCGAAACGGCGCGGGCGGCCGGGCGACTCACGATGGCCGGCTGGGTGTCGAGAATCCGGAAAATTCGAACCGCGGCCGCGAGCCCTTCCTGGAGGGTGGCGTTCACATTGCTCAGTGATTTGAGCGGGCTCATCAGCTGGAGCATCGCGAAGAGGAAAATGAAGAACTGCTGCGGTTCGAGCGCACGCTGGAGCAGAATCTCATGGCCCCCGTACCAGAGAACGCCCGTCGCGGCGACGACCCCCAGGTACTCCGAAATCGGCCCCGCCATCGCTCCGAGCCTGCGCTGCTTGACGAACGCCCGGAAGTAGTCGCGCGCGGCGTCGGCGAACCGGCGTTTCTCGAACTCCTCCATCGAGAACGCCTTGACCACCCGGATCCCGCTCAACGTCTCGGCCAGGATCGAGTTCAGGTCGGCCATCCGCTCCTGCGTGATCGTGCTCCTCTTCCGAAGCTTCTTCCCGAGCCAAACGATGAGGGACAAGGACGGCGGTATCACGATGAGCGAGAGCAGGGCAAGCCGCCACGATGTCCAGAAGATCCAGAACATGCAGACGACGAGCAGAAGCGCGCTCTTGATCAGGTTGCTGAATCCGGCGGCGAGCGCCCCGCGCACCAGCGCGATGTCGTTCGTAAGGCGTGAGAGGAGACCCCCGGTGCGCCGCGTGTGGAAGAAGGAGAGCGACAGATCGTGGAGGTGCGCATAGAGCTGGTTTCGAAGGTCGCGCACCACCGCTTGCTCGACCCAGACGGTGAGCACGCTTTGCAAGTAATCGAACAGATTCTTCAAGAAGAACACGACCAGAAGCGCCAAGCAGATTCGCGTCAGGGAGCGGAGCGGATTTCCGGTGAGGAAGAAATGCTCGAACCAGGTTCGAAGCGACTGCTTCCACTCCGTGACGCGCGAGGCGAGGGCGCTCCATGCGCCGGGAACGCCTCCCGCGGGCGAGAGGCCCGGGGCCTTGCGGCCTGCCGGCGCCCGATCCGGTTCCACGGGCCCCAGGGCCCCGAGGATCGCCGCCGTTGCGTCCCCCCCGGCCGGCGTCCCGGCCCGGGCGCTCGCGGAAGCGGCGGGATGCGGCGTAAACAGAATCTTCACGAACGGGGAGATCATGCCGATCGTGACGCCGCTCGAGAGCGCGAAGCCGGCCATCAGGAACGCGGTCAGGATCAGCCTGCCGCGATACGGTTTCAGGTACCGGAGAAGGCGGAGCGAGGTGCTCTCGGAATTCATCGGCGGGTCGGAGAGGGCGCGCGCATGCTACGCGGCGGGATCGGTCGGATCCGACGCGATCCGATCCAGCCAGTCGAAGTTGCGCACGAACGCTTCGTTGAAGTCGTACCCGCGGGCGAAGTCGCTCAGCTTGTCCTGCTCGGTCTTGCCGAGGAGACCCTCATCCACGAGCTGGAAGACAATCGCGCCGAAATCCTCGGTCCGGATGATGCCCCATTGCTCGAACACCGTCTTCGCCAGCGGACCGAACCGCGTGAGCGCGAGGCGGCGGATTCCCTCCAGGAGCTCCTCTCCGGAGACGTGGCGGATCTCACCCAAGCTCTGGACCGTGAAATGCACCGCGTCGAGTGTAAACCGGTACGCATTCGCTCGGTAGCGCCCGTGCTTGTGCTCCAGATCCAGAAGAGCGTTCTCGAGATCGGCCGCCATATCAACGCACGTCCCGACGGGTGAGCATGGTGTCGCTTCGAAATCGGTCGAGGGGCCTGTGGTGGTCGACATTGTAATGCAGCCCCCGGCTTTCCTTGCGCCTGAGCGCGCAGGCCACCATGAGGTCCGCGACGAGTCCAATGTTCCGAAGCTCGACCAGGTCGCTGTCGAGCCGGTAGCGCCAGTAGTCCCGCTCGATCTGGTCGCGCAGGACGTCGACCATCGCGGCCGCGCGCCTCAACCGTTCGTCGCTCCGGACGATGCCCATATAGTCCCACAGCACCCGCCGGAGCGCATCCCAATTATGGTCGAAGATCACCTGCTCTTTCGGCGCGATGGCGCCGTTCATCCGCCACGCCGGGAGCCTGGGAAGGCCGGCTCGCTTCTCGTCCAGGAGCTGTGCCAAGACGGCCCGCCCCGCACGCCGCGCGAACACGAGCGCTTCGAGCAGCGAGTTCGAGGCGAGCCGGTTCGCCCCGTGAACGCCGGTGCACGCGACCTCGCCGCACGCGTACAGGGCCGGGATCGCCGTGCGCCCGTCCAGATCGGTCACGACGCCGCCGCAGATGTAGTGCGCGGCCGGAACGACGGGGATCGGTTCGTGGAACAGGTCGTAGCCGAACCCGCGCACCCGGCTCGTGATGTGCGGAAACCGTTTCTCCAAGAGCCTCTTCCCCAAACGCGCCATATCGAGCAGGACGAACTTGTCGCCGCGGCGTTTCATCTCGGCATCGATCGCCCGCGCGACGATGTCGCGCGGCGCCAGGTCCCGGAGTCGATGATATCGATGCATGAAGGGTTTTCCGTCCGTGGTGAGAAGCCGCGCTCCTTCTCCGCGGACCGCTTCGGAGATCAGGAACGATTTGGCCTCGGGGTGGAAGAGACACGTGGGATGAAACTGGATGAACTCGAGGTTCGCCACCGGAGCGCCGGCGCGGAATGCCGCCGCCAGCCCGTCCCCCGTCGCGATGTCGGGATTCGTGGTGTAGAGGTACGCTTTGCCGGCGCCTCCGGTCGCGAGCACCGTGGCGCGGGCCGCGCACGCGCGGATTTTCCCGGTGGCGCGATGAAGCACGTAGGCGCCCCAGACCCGGTCGCGCGCGGCGGGGATCTTCCTTCCGGCCAGGTGCTTCGACTCGAGGATCAGGTCGACCATGATCTGATTCTCGAGAATCGAAATCTTGGGGTGGCGTTCCGCGAGGCGGAGGAGCGTCGTTTCGATCGCCCGCCCGGTGCGATCCTTGGCGTGGACGATGCGGCGCCGCGAGTGCCCGCCCTCCCGCCCCAGGGCGAGCGTGCCCGGGGCCTTCGGATCGCGATCGAACCGGACGCCGAGCGAGACAAGGTGCGCGATCTCCCCGGAGCCCTCCTCGACCAGCACGCGGACCGATTCCGGGTCGCAGAGCCCGGCCCCGCACACGAGCGTGTCCCGCTCGTGGAGGTCGAGCCGATCGTCCTCTCCGAGCACCGCCGCGATGCCGCCCTGCGCGTAGTTCGTGTTGGACTCGTGCCCCTCGCGCTTCGTGACGATGAGCACGCGCGCGAACCGCGCCGCATGGAGCGCGACGGAGAGCCCCGCGATCCCGCTCCCCACCACCAGCACATCGCTTTCCAGCTCGTTGGACGATCGCTTCATGGCTCCCTCGCTCGGGGAACCATTCAGCCTAGACGATCCGCGCCGCCTCCGCCACCGCGGCGCGCAAGGGGCGCAGCGCCTCCTCGACGGGATCCAGCGGAGCGATCCCGGTCCGGAGCACCCGCACGGGCAGGGCCGGACGCAGAGCCGCGGGCCACCGCGGCTCGTCTTTCTCGGTGATCAGGATCTCCTCGGCGCCCTCGCGACGCGCGCGCTCGGCCGCCGCCTCGAGCGAGACCTTGGTCCAGCGGGCGTGATCCGGATAAACCGCGTGAAGACGAATGTCCGCCCCAGCGGCGCGAACGAAGCGCTCGAGCCGGCGCGGCGCGCCGATTCCCGAGACGAGGGCGACCCGCCCTCCGGGCCGCAAGGGCTCACCGGCCGCGGGCTCGCCGACCGGTGTGAGGCACCGGAGCGTGCGCGTGAAACGGAGCGACGGAATCCCGGGCGCGAACCGGGCGACCCAGGCCCGGGTCGCGTCCGGAACCTGCTCGCGCGGGTCCTCGAGGAGGAGGACGATGCGGGTCGCCTCGCGGAGCGTGGAGAGAGGGCGCCTCAGCGGCCCCGCCGGAAGAAGCGCCCCGTTTCCCGCGGGAAGGCGCGGGTCGAGCACCACCCAAAGCTCGTCCCATCGGATCCCTCCTTGTTCCCACCCGTCGTCCAGCACGAGAACGCGCGCGTCGTATCCGAGACGGAGCGCCCGTGCTGCCCGCCACCGATCTGGGTCCGCGGCCACGACCGCCTCCCGGGGGAGCGCCAGGCGGTGCGCGATCGCCTCATCGCCGAAACGCCCCGCGAGCCCCAGGAGCGGATATCCCGCGAAGTCCGGCACCACACCTCCCTCGCGGGACGCCCCCCCTGCGCCGTGGCCACGCAGGAGGATTCCGGAGCGCACCCCTGCCCCCACCGCTTCGAGGGCGAGCCACCGGGCGAGGCTGCTCTTGCCGACCCCGCCGACCGTGACGTTGCCGACCGCGATCACGTGGCAGTCCTCGAGCGTTCGCCGCCGGCCGGCGGCGCGACGCCGCGCGAGGCCCGATCCGGCCCGATAGCCGAGCGAGAGCGGCAGGAAGAGCTTGGTCCAGGGGAGCGTCCCGGGTTCCCCGGACCAGGACCGCTCGAAGGGGCCCGCGATCCCTCTCATGACGAAGCGCTTCACGGCATGAGGCCGAATCGTCCGAGCGCCTCGACCGAGAGCGCGGCCGACTTCGACGCGAGGTCGGCCACGCGGACCGCGCCCTTCCCCATTCGGCGCATGGTTTCCGGCGCCTCGAGGAGCGCGAGGAGGGCTTCGCTCGCCTGCGGGACGTCGTTCACCACGAGGATCGCCTGCTCGCGCGCGAGCGCGTTCACGGCCTCTTCGACCGCATCCGAATACGGTCCCACGACCACCGCGCAGCCGCGCGCCGCCGGCTCGAGCACGTTGTGTCCCCCGTAGGGCGCGAACGTTCCGCCGACGATCGCGACGCCGGCCGACTCGTACGCGAGCGGGAGCTCCCCCTGGGTGGCGAGGACGCCCACGCCCGGCGGCGGGGTGGACCTGAGCCGGTCGATCCAGGCCGGGAAGCCCTCGCGCGCCCGATCCTCCTCGCGGCGGATCGAGAGCGGCACGCCGGCGACCTGAAGCGCCGCGAGCACCCGTTCCGTGCCGCGCGGATGCCGGGGCGCAACGACGAGAGCGGGCGCGTCCCGGCCCGCGAGGCCCCGCGCCAGATCCACCGCGACCCGCTCCTCGCCGGATCTCAAGCTCCCGAACACGATCGCCGGCCTCTCGGAGGGATCGCGCAGCGCCCCGACCTGGGGCGGCTCGGCCTTGAGATCGCCGGTCACCGCGATCCGCGAGGGGGGCACGCCCAGCGAGCGGAATCGGTCGGCGTGCCGCTCCGATTGGGCAAGAACCCACACGCCCTCGCCGAACAGGGCCCCTCCCGCGAGACCCCAGCGCAGGAGACGCCGCCTCGTTCGATCCGAGACCGAGGCGCTGACGAAGACCACGCCGATCGATCGGCGCCGGGATTCCAGGATCAGGTGCGGCCAGATCTCCGTCTCCACGATGTCGAGGCGCCACGGCGCGGCGTGCGCCAGAAAGGAGCGGACGAGCTGCGGCAGATCGAGAGGCGCCACGCGCGCGACCACGCGGTCCCCCAGGTCGCGGCGCGCCCGGGCGAGGCCCCGTTCGGTCCGTGTCGTGAGCAGGAGCGGGGCGCTGTACCCTGCGCCGAGGAGCGTCGTGACCCAGGTGCGCGCGGCCACCACCTCCCCCATCGAGGCGGCGTGGATCCAGACGCTTCCCGCGGCCCGCGCGAGATCCTCGCTCCCGCCCGTGAGCGCCGATCGCCAGGCGCTCTCCCTGCCGCCGAAGCCGCGAAGGAGGGGCGAGACGGTCCCGGCCAGGGTTGCCACGCCCCGGTACGCGAGAAGACCGAGCGGGTTCAAGCCGTTCCCCCCGATCCGACGAACTCGATCAGAGCCGAGGCGGCGCGGTCCGCCGCTCCGGGACCCCCCAGCCGTTCGGGGATCCCGGCGAAGGCCCGGAGCTGCGCGTCGCGCTCGGCGGGGTCGGTCAGGAGCTTCGCCAGCTCCGCCGCCACGCGGTGCCCGTTCGCGTCCCGCTGGACGAGCTCCGGCGCCGCGCGGACTCCCGCCACCAGGTTCGCCAACCCGATCGAGGGAACGCGCACGAGACGCCTCGCGATTTCATAGTTGAGCCATCCGGTCTTGTACACGATCACCTGAGGCACGCCCAGCGCCGCCGTCTCGAGCGTCGCGGTTCCCGATGCGACCACCGCGACGTCGGCCCCGCGAATCAGATCCTTCGCGTCCCCGCTCCACCGGAGCGGCGCCAAGGCATCCCAGAGGGCGCGGTTCTCCGGGGCGCGCCGCGCGGTCTCGACCTGCCCGGCATCGCTCACCGCCGCATGCACCCGCCGGCCCGTCTGCGCGATGACGCGCGCGGCTCCGTCGAGCATCGGGGCCAGATGCCGCCGCACCTCATCGCGCCTGCTCCCCGGCAGGAGCGCCACGAGGCGATCGCCGGGATCGAGCCCGAGCGATTCTTTCACCCCGGCCCGGCGTCCGGGCTCGGCGCGCAGCGCGCCCGCGGGATGCCCGACCCATCGCGCGGCGACCCCTTCCCTCGCGAGAAGCTCCGACTCGAAATCGAACAGAAGGAGCGTGAGATCGACATCCTCGCGCAGGCGCCGGATCCTGCCGCGGCCCCAGGCCCAGATCTGCGGGCAGACGTAGTAGACCACGCGATGCCCCCTCCGCTTCGCCGCACGTGAGAGCCCCAGGTGAAGCCCGGGAGAGTCGATGGGGAGGAACACGGCATCCGGGTGGGCCGCCAGAAGGCGGAGAAGCGCCCGGCGGGCGCCGCGGATCTCGGAAAGCCGGCCGAGGACCGATGCGAAGCCCATCACCGCGATCGATTCCATCGGGACGATCGTGTCGAGACCGGCCGAGCGGAGCTTGGGTCCACCGATTCCCGCGGCTTGAAAGGACACGCCGCGCGCGCGGAGCGCGGCCAGGAGGTCGGCCCCGAGGCGGTCCCCGGAGGGCTCGCCCGCGGAGACGATGAGAAACGGAAACTTCAGACGGACAGATCCAGCGGCAGGTTCCGCATCGCCTGGCTCCGCACTTCCTCCGCGACCCCGAGCGCTTGGAGCGCGACCTCCGTCTCCTCCCAGGAGCCCTCGGGCTCGTGGGTCAGCGCGAGAAAATGCGTGAGCTCCGACTCGAGCGGGTCGCGCGGCTCGACGCGGACCTCGAGCGGCCGGATGCGCCGGAGCAAGTCCTCGGGAGCGTCGGAGTCCGCTGGCTTGAGCTCATACGCCTCCGCGCGCCGGTTCAGGCAATCGACCGAGACGTATTCGTTCGCCTCGAAGAAGCGGATCTTGCGGACCTTCTCGCGCGAAACCCGGCTCGCGGTGAGATTCGCCACGCAGCCGCTCGCGAACGTAAGGCGCGCGTTCGCGATGTCGATCCGCGGGGTCAGGACCGGCACCCCGACCGCGTGCACCTGCGTTACCCGGGATCGCGTGACCCAGAGCGCGAGATCCAAGTCGTGGATCATGAGGTCGAGGATCACGTCGACGTCGATTCCCCGGGGCACGATCGGGGCCAGGCGATGCGCCTCGATGAATCGCGGCTCCCGCAGGAGCGGACGGACGGCCTGGACGGCGGGATTGAACCGCTCGACCTGCCCCACGAAGAGCGCCCGCTTCTGCGCGCGCGCGGCGGCCAGCATCGCCGCGCCCTCCTCCGGAGTCTGGGCCATCGGTTTCTCCACGAGAACGTGGAGCCCTCGTGAAAGACAGTAGAGCGTGAGATCGGCGTGGCGCGGCGTGGGCGCGGCGACCGAGACGGCGTCCACGCGGTCGGCCAGAGTCTCCAGCGTCTCGAACGCGTGGAGTCCCAGCTCGCGGGCCGCCCGCTCGCGCGCGGCCGGGTCCGGATCGAAACCTCCGACCAGCCCGGCCCCTTCGACTTTGGCCCAGGCGCGCGCGTGATGGCTGCCGAGGTGTCCGACCCCGACCACCCCCACGCGGAGCCGGCTCACCGCACGATGCCTCGCTCCGAGCTGCGCACGAACTCGATGAATTCGTGGATCTCGGGATAGGGTTTCAGGTCGCGCGCGATCCGCGTGAGGGCCTGGGAGACGTTGAGCTGCGAGCGGTAGAGGATGCGGTACGCGCGTTTGAGCTCCAAGCGGACCTCCGCGGGAATGCCGCGGCGGTCCATCCCGACCGAATTGAGCCCGCACGCGCGGAGCGGGTTTCCCGCGGCCTTGACGAAGGGGGGCACGTCCTGCGGGACGCGCGACCCCCCTCCGATGAACGCGTGGCATCCGATGGTCACGAACTGATGCACCGGGGTCATGCCCCCGATGATCGCATAGTCATCCACGCGGACGTGTCCCGCGAGATTCACGGCGTTCGCGAGGATCACGTGATTTCCGATGCGGCAATTGTGCGCCACATGCGCGTAGGCCATGAGCAGGACATGGTCCCCGACGATCGTGGATTCACGTTCCCCCGTCGCGGCATGGACCGTCGCGTACTCGCGCACGACGGTGTCGTGGCCGATGCACACCTCGGTGGGCACGCCGCGGAATTTCAGGTCTTGCGGAATATTTCCGATCACGGCGCCGTGATGGACCTGGCAGCGCGGGCCCATCGTGGTTCTGCCCTCGATGATCGCGTGGAGACCCACTTGCGTGCCGTCGCCGAGGGTGACCCGGGGTCCGATGTAGGCGAACGGACCGATCACGACGCCGTGGCCCAGCTCCGCCCCCCTGGCCACGATGGCGGTCGGGTGAACGGCGGGCGGGGTGCCGCGCGGCTCGGGGAGCTCCAGAACCGCCCCGGGAACGCGTGCCCAGGTGCCGGTGAGTCCGTCCGCCTCAGGAATCGCGATCGACAATGCTTGAGAGAAGCTCTGCTTCCGCGACGAGGTCTCCATCGACGTAGGCCTTCCCCTCCATTTTGCAAATCCGTGACTTAAGGCGAAGGAGCGTGAGCTCAAACCGGAGCTGGTCGCCCGGCCGGACCGGTTTCCGGAATTTCGCCCGGTCGATGCCGATAAAGTAGACCAGCTTCTCCTTCGGGTGATCCACCGCGTTCAGGAGCAGAACCCCCCCGCACTGCGCCATCGCCTCGATGATGAGCACCGCGGGCATGATGGGATGGCCGGGAAAATGTCCGACGAAAAAGGGCTCGTTGATCGTGACGTTCTTGATGCCGACGACCCGATTCTCCTCGAGGCTCAGGATCCGGTCGATGAGCAGGAACGGATACCGGTGCGGCATGATTTCCATGATCGCGCCGATGTCCAGCTGGATCGATCCGCCGGTCCCGTTCGGCTTTCCCGCGCGGACGGGCTCCTCCCGCCGCTCGGTCGCGGCCAGGCGTTGCACGAAGCGAACGTTGGTCGCGTGTCCGGACTTGATCGAAACAAAATGCCCGAGCGCCGGCCGTCCGAGAAGGTAGAGATCGCCGAGAAAATCCAGGATCTTATGACGCACGAACTCATTGTCGAACCGGAGCGGCTCCTGGTTCAGGATGCCGGTCGGCTGGACGACCACGGCGTTCTGGAGCGTACCGCCCAAGATCATGCCCCTCGCCCTGAGGGCGTCCACGTCGCGCTGGAGCACGAACGTGCGCGCCGGCGCAATCTCGCGAATGAAAACGTCGCGGTCGATGTCATAGGTGGCGTGCTGCGTGCCGAGGTACGCATCGTCGTACTCGATCGTGAACGTGATGCGAAGCCCATCGTGCGGGAGCCCCACGAGCACGACCCCGTTCTCCTCGTACCGGACCGGCTCGCTCACGCGAAAATAGCGGCGCGGCGCATGCTGCTCGACAAGCCCGGCCTCCTGGAACATCCGGACGTACGGCGCCGCGCTGCCGTCGCGGGGTTCGGCCGGCTCTTTGGCCGTCAAGGCGATGACGAGGTTGTCGATCTCGAGTCCGGCGGCGGCGGCGAGGATGTGCTCCACCGTATGCACCTCGGCGTCCCCGCTTTTCAAGATCGTCCGCCGCATCTCCTCGGTGTCGGCGCAGGCATACCGCGGCGAGACGGGGATCTCCGGCGCGCCGGGCAGGTCGAGACGGACGAATCGAATTCCGGAATCGGGAGGAGCGGGGCGGAATTCCACCCGGCAGGGCTGCCCTGTGTGGAGTCCGACCCCCTCGAAGGAGATGGGTCTCGCGATCGTGCGCTGGCGGGCCGTGGTCACCGCGGTTCTTTGGGACCCTCGAGCTCGGCCACGCGGCGTTTGAGCCGGCGCACCGTCTGAATGAGCTCGGGTAGGTTCCGGATGCTCGCCTCGATGCGCTTTGCCTGCCCCAACGGCAGGGCGGGATAGCCGAACATGCGTTCGCCGGGTTTGACCGATTTGGACACGCCCGATTGGGCTCCGACGACCGCGCCGGCTCCGATCTCGATGTGCCCGACGATACCGACCTGCCCCGCGAGAACGACGTGGTCTCCAAGCACGGTGCTGCCCGAGATGCCCACCTGCGCCACGATGATGCAGTTCTTCCCGACTTGAACGTTGTGGGCGATCTGAACCAGATTGTCGATCTTGCTGCCCGCACCGATCCGGGTGGTCCCGGTCGTGGCGCGGTCGATGGTAACGTTGGCGCCGATCTCGACGTCGTCCTCGACGAGGACGTTACCGACCTGGGGAAGCTTGCGATAGACATCGCCGTCGCGGACGAACCCGAACCCATCGCTTCCGACGACCGTCCCGGAATGGACGATGACCCGGTCCCCCAGAACGCATTCCTCGCGAACGGTTACGTTCGGATAGAGCAGCACCTCGTCCCCGACCCGCGCCCGCGCGCCGATGAAGCAGCCCGCGTGAACGATGGCGCGCGCGCCGATGGAGGCGCCCCGCCCGATCACCACGTGGGGGCCGACCGATGCGTCCAGCGCGATGAACGCGTCCTCCGCGACGACCGCCGTTGGATGGACGCCGGCGCACGGGCGCTCCGCCTCTCCGGTGAAGAGACGCATCGCTTTGAGGAAGGCGAGGTAGGGATTGGGATTCTGGATCAGCGGCTTTCCGATGTTCCGGTGGTTTTCCGAAACGATGATCGCGGAGGCCTGGGTCAGCTCGAGGTAGGACTCGTATCGCGGGTTCGCGAGAAACGTCAGCTCGCCTTCACGTGCCTCGCGGATTCCGGCCACGCCCGTAATCTCGACGGAGCCGTCGCCGACGACCGTACCGTCGATCGCCTTGGCGACCGCCTCCAGCGTGACCTTCATGGTTTGCTCCCCTTGAATCGGTTCGCGCCCCGCTCCCGGCGACCCGCTACTGGGATCCCCCCGAAGCGGCTGGAGCCGTGTTGCTCGGCGTCGGCACCCCGCTCGAGTCTTCCTTCCTCAGCTGATCCAGAACCCGGTCCGTAAGGTCGAGCGTCTTGTCGCCGAAGATAATGTTGCCGTCCGCAGCGTCCATGATGATCGAGTAGTTCTCGCCCGAGCCGATGGCCGAAACGATCCTGTGCACGCGATCGACGATCGGTTTCAGGTACTGCTCGTTCAGCTTCGAAACGGAGCCCTGGGGACCCCAGTTTTTCTGAACGAAGGCGTCGTACTCGGCGATCTTCTTCTGCAAGATCTGGTTCTGCTCGTCGCGCTTCGCCTCGCTCAGCATCGGGCCCTGAGCGTCGAGCTTGCGCTGGAGATCGTCGATCTCGGTCTTTTTTTCCTTGGCGGTCTTGGTGAGCTCCTGGACCTCCCTGTTGAACGACTTCTGGGCCTCCTGCGTGCCCGCATACTCCGCAAAGATCCGCTCGGAGTCAATGAAGCCGATTTTCAGGTCCGCCGCCCCCGCGGGGGCCGGAACGGTCAGGCAGAACGCCGCGACGGCCCAGATTACCGTACCCCACGGCCGCTGTCGAGTCATATGCTAGTCCCTTCTGCTAGAAGGTGTTACCCAATTGGAAATGGGGTTCCCAGCGGGCTCCGTCCTCGCGGTCGAGGCCGTAGCCTACGTCGAAGCCGATTCGCCCGAGCGCGGGCACCTCGAGCCGAACCCCGAACCCGATGGCTTTCCTGAGATCACCAAGGTCTAGATCCCTCGTCGAGTTCCAGGTATTCCCGGCCTCGAAGAAGATCAGCCCGTGGAGCGGGTCCGCGATCGGAAATTGGAGCTCGCTGGTCAGGACCAGCATCGTCTTGCCACCGGGGTAGCGGTCCAGAACCGCGCCGGTCAGCGGGTCCCGGATCACATTGGCCCGCGGCACTACGTAGTAGTCCGGGTAGCCCCGGAGATAATCGACCGTCGTGCCCCCGAGCCGGAAGCGCTCGTAATCGGGGACCTGCCCGCCCCCCAGGAATCCGGTCTTCCCACGCAGCATGAGCACGAAGGGGCCGTCGAGCCGCGTGTAGGTCTTGTTCTCGAACGTCTCCTTGTAGAAGGATTCCACGCCCCCCAGGAGACCGCCTGCGACCTCGTTGCTCAGGAGGATCTTCGATCCGCGCGAAGGATAGAACGGGTTATCGGTGCTGTTGCGGCTGAAGGTGAGCGTGACGCTGCTCACGCGTCGCGGCCATTGGGTGGTGCGCAGGACTTGGAGATTCGACGGCTCCCCGACCCGCGGGGGGATGAAATCGCTGAGCGTCACGTCGCGGAGATCGTAGGAGATGATGCCGCGGGTGTAGTCCGGCCAGCGGAGCGGACGACCGAGGCGGACCCCGCCGCCCACGTCCTTTCGATTGTAGAAATCGAGGTTGCGCCGGGTGTTGAAGATATCGAAGCCGATGGAGAGCGGCGTGTCCCGAAACCAAGGCTCCGTAAACGAAAGCTCGAGGTCGTTTCTCCTCCCGCCGCGTTCCAGTCGGATGTTCACGCTCTGCCCGTTCCCGAACAGGTTGTTGTGCCCCAGCTCGATGAATCCGGTCAGCCCCGATTGGCTCGAGTACCCCGCGCCCGCGCTCGCCGTGCCGGTCTGCTTTTCCTGCACCTTGAGCGTCAGATTGATGTCCGAGCTGTCCCCCGTGGGCTCGTAATCTACGTTCACGTCCTGGAAAAACCCGAGCCCGAAAATGTCGCGCTGGGTCCGCATGAGCGCCGAGCGGCGGAAGGTGTCGCCGGGAAACACGGTCGCCTCGCGCCGGATCACGTTCTCCTTGGTGCGGGTGTTCCCGGTGATATCGAGGCTCGCGACCCGGGAGCGCGAGCCCTCGTTGATCTGAAAGACCAGGTCGACGAGCGAGTCGCGGTCGGCCATCTTGGGCTCGATCGAGAGGAAGAGATAGCCCTGCTCCTGGTACATCGTGTACGCGTGCTCGAGCGTCTTCTGGACCTGCGCCTCGTTGTAGATCGCCCCGGGCTTCGGCACGGTCGCGGCGTCGAGCGCCGGAGTGGGCACGGAGGTGTTGCCGCTCCAGGAGATGGCTCCGAACCGATACCGCGGGCCCTCGCGGAGGAAGACGTGGAGGATCACTCCCTTTCCGTCGGGGGTATCCGCCGGAACGATCGAGTCCACGTCCGCGTCCTTGTGGCCGCGGGTCCGCATGTAGAGACGCAGCTTCGTTTCATCCTTCTCCCGACGCTCGGGCTTGTACGCCCCGCTTCGAAGGAATCCCGGAGTCTTGCTCTCCATCGCCTTCGCGAGCGCGTCGGACTGTATCGCCTGGTTCCCATGGAAGGCGATCCCCCGCACCTTGACCTTGGCCCCCTCCTGCACATCGAAGACGACGCGCACCGCTCCCGCCCCGACCGGCTCCGTGCGCGAAACGACCTTGGCGTGCGCATATCCCTCCTCGCCGTAGGCCGCTTCGATCTTTCGCGCGTCCAGCTCGAGCGTCCCGGTGTCGAGCAGCTGCCCGTCGGCGACGGTCAGCTTTGATTTGAGGGTGGAGGTTTCGATCTTCTTGACGCCGCGGAACACGATTTCCTTCACGCGCGCGCGCTCGGAAACGTGAATCGTGAGCGCGACGCCTCCATCCGGCGTGGGCTCGTCGCTCACGGTCACGTCGGTGAAGAGCCCCGTGGCGAACAGGCGGCGGACTCCGCTTCGAACTTCCTTGGCATCATAGGGCTGACCGGGTGCGAGGCCGAACGTGCGGACCACGACCAGGGAATCGACGCTGATGAACCCTTTCGCCGCAATCCGTCGGATCACCGCCGCCGGCGCGGACACCTCCCCCGGCGCCGACACCGAGTCCTGAGCCTGGGCGCCCCCCGGCGGGACCGAGAGCGTGTCGGGAGGCTCTGCGCCCGCTCGAAGCGGCGATCCCGAGAGCAGAGCAACGGAGGCCAGGACCCCCGCAAAGGCGGCAAGACGCGAAACGCCGCCGGGGCGATTTCTCCCCGGCGGACATGGGTTCCGTCCGCTTCGACGTGGCGCCTTCGTGGAATCCCTCAAGAAGCGAAGATCAATTCGTCACCCCGGCGGGAGACCAATACGTCGCTGCCTTCCTTCAACTGACCCCGCAGCACGTGCTCCGAAAGCGGGTCCTCGATCAGCTTCTGGATGCTGCGCTTGAGCGGCCTCGCGCCCAGCGCCTCATCGAAGCCCTTCTGGATGAGCAGATCCACGACCGCGTCCTCGAAGTTCAGCGTGATCCCGTTTCCCTTCATTCGGTCCGCGACCTGCCCGAGCAGGATTTTTGTGATCGAGCCCATCTGCGGCCGGTCGAGCGGGTGGAACACGATCATCTCGTCGATCCGGTTCAGGAACTCCGGATTGAACACGCGCTTCACCTCGTCCATGATCGTGTTTTTCATGGTCGCATAGCTGGACCCGCCGTCTCGCTCCGTGAATCCCAGGCCCCGGCCGCCCTTGATCTGCCTGGCGCCCAGGT
The DNA here is from genome assembly GCA_005893275.1 of Candidatus Eisenbacteria bacterium. Taxonomy (NCBI): domain Bacteria; phylum Candidatus Eiseniibacteriota; species Candidatus Eiseniibacteriota bacterium. The sequence continues at coordinate 34,708 of VBOW01000014.1, forward strand.
TCGAGGTCATGATGAGCACGGTGTTCTTGAAGTCCACCTTTCGCCTCAGGCTGTCCGTGAGCTGCCCGTCGTCCAACACTTGCAAGAGAATGTTGAAGACGTCCGGGTGGGCCTTCTCGATCTCGTCGAGGAGGACGACCGAGTAGGGTTTCCGCCGTACCTTTTCGGTGAGCTGCCCCCCCTCCTCGTGCCCGACATACCCGGGCGGGGCCCCGATGAGCCTGGAAACCGAGAATTTTTCCATGTACTCCGACATGTCGATCCGGATCAGCGCGTCGGGGTCATCGAAGAGAAAACGGGCCAGGACGCGGGCCAGCTCGGTCTTCCCGACGCCGGTCGGTCCCAGGAAGATGAACGAGCCTATCGGCCGGCGCGGGTCGCGGAGGCCGGCGCGATTCCGCCGGATGGCGCGAGACACGGCCGCAACCGCCTCTTCCTGACCCACGATCGACTTCCGAAGCTCTTCCTCCATCCGGAGCAGCTTCTCCGATTCCTTCTCCTCGAGCCGCGCGATCGGGATTCCCGTCATGCGGGAGATCACTTTCGCGATCAGGTCGACATCGACCAGCGCTTCCTTCTCGTGCTTGATCTCGGTCCACGTCTTCTTATGCTCCCGCAGCTTCGCCCGGAGGTCCTTCTCTTTGTCGCGAAAGCGCGCCGCCTTCTCGAACTCCTGCTGCTGGATGGACGCTTCTTTTTCCTTGGCGACCTCTTCGACCTGCTTCTCCAGCTCACGCACCTCCGTCGGGATGGCGGAAATGCTGAGCCGCGCGCTCGCGCCCGCCTCGTCGATCACATCGATCGCCTTGTCGGGAAGGAATCGGTCATTGATGTACCGGTCGGCCAGTTTCACGGCCGCGAGGATCGATTCGTCGGAGTACTTGGCGCCATGGTGGGCCTCGTACTTGTCTCGGAGCCCCCGGATGATCTGGATGGTCTGGTCGACCGAGGGCGGATCGACCATGATGGGCTGGAAGCGCCGCTCCAGCGCGCCGTCCTTTTCGATGTACTTCCGGAATTCATCGAGCGTCGTCGCGCCGATGCACTGCAGCTCTCCCCGCGCGAGCGCGGGCTTCAGCATGTTGGAGGCGTCGATCGCTCCCTCGGCGCCGCCGGCCCCGACGATCGTGTGCAGCTCGTCGATGAAGATGATCGTATCCTTGGATTCGCGGATTTCGTTCATCACCGCCTTGAGGCGCTCCTCGAACTGACCGCGGTACTTCGTGCCCGCCACGACGGCGGCGAGATCCAAGGTCACGATCCGCTTGTCCTTGAGCGTCTCCGGAACCTTGTTCTCCACGATCCGCTCGGCGAGCCCCTCGGCGATCGCGGTCTTCCCGACGCCCGGCTCGCCGATCAGAATCGGATTGTTCTTCTTGCGCCGCGAGAGAACCTGAATGACGCGATCGATCTCCAGCTCGCGCCCGATGATCGGATCCAACTTGCCTTCCCTGGCCAGCGACGTGAGATCGCGGCCGAACTGATTCAGCGCCGGCGTCTCGACCTTGCCCTCGCGTTCCGGTTGCGACACGGACGGTGTCCCCCCCAAGAGTTTGAGCGTCTCTTCGCGGACCTTCTTCCGGTCGACGCCGAGCTCGAGCAGCACGCGGGCGGCAACGCCTTCGCCTTCGCGGATGAGCCCCAAGAGGAGATGCTCGGTGCCGACATAGTTGTGCCCGAGCTGCCGTGCTTCATCGACGCTCAGCTCCAAGACCCTCTTCGCCCGCGGCGTGAACGGAATCTCCCCGATCGTGAGCGTCCCGCCGGTCGAGGACACCATGCTCTCCACCGCCTGGCGTATCGCGTCGAGATCGAGCCCCAGGTTGTTCAGCACCGTCGCCGCGATCCCTTCCCCTTCCCGGATCACTCCCAGGAGCAGGTGTTCCGTGCCGATGTAGTCGTGCTGGAGCCGCGCGGCTTCCTCGCGCGCGAGGTACATCACCTTCCGCACGCGTTCCGTAAATTTGTCATGCATGGATCAGGCCTCCAGCCTCATCGGCTAATGACTCGCAACCGGAACCGAGCCTCCCTCGCCGAGAAGCCTCCGGATATATTCCGCCCTCAGGATGTTCCGCTCGCGCTGCTCGAGCTCGCGTCCGACGGTAATTTGAAGGTGCGCCGGTTGGGACCGCACCAAGAGCTCGTTCAGAGTCTGCACGCTCGCCAGGCCCTCGATCCGCAGTGCCACCCCGAAGCGCACCGCGGAAGAGAGGTTGACCACCTCCTGAGAGGAGATGACGCGGCTGTGACGAAGGGTGCCGTAGGCGCGCCAGATCTTGTCCTCGATCTGAACTCTTGCGTCTTTTAGGAGCTCGTCCCGCGCCCTCTGCTCCGAATCGATGATCTGCTTCGTGACGCGTTCCAAGCTGTCGATCGTCTCGCGTTCGTTCTGTCCCAAGGTCGTCTGGTTCGAAATCTGGAAGAAGTTTCCCATGATCTGGGACCCTTCACCGTAAAATCCACGCACCGCGAGGCCCACCTGCGTGATGCCCTGCAGCACGCGTCCGATTTGCTTCGTCAGCACGAGCGACGGGAGGTGGATCAGCACCGACGCTCGCATCCCCGTGCCGACGTTGGTCGGACAGGCGGTCAAATACCCCAGCTCGTCGCTGAAAGCATAGTCCAGGTCCTGGGCCAATTCATCATCGATGGCGTTCACCGACTCCCACGCGGCGCGAAGCTGAAAACCCGAGGCCAGCGCTTGAAGCCTCAGGTGATCCTCCTCGTTGACCATCGCGGAGATGCTCTCGTCGGGAAGCACCAAGAGTCCGCGCAGCTTCCCGTTGTCCGCCAGGTCATGGCTGATCAGGTGTCGCTCCACGAGGAACTGCCGGTCGAGCGGCGTGAGCTCGCGCATCTCGAGCGCGAGCGATTGCGTGAGCGCCGGCGTCTTCCGGACCGCGGACAAAACGCTCGAGTAGACCATCGCCAGCTGTTCTTCGCGCGCCCTGTGTGTGAACGGCACGCCGGCGAGGTTCCGGGCCAGGCGGACGCGCGTGCTCAGGACCACGTCCGAGGCCGGCCCCGATCCGTCCAGCCAGCGCCCGAGCGAGGTCGAAAGCCCCGTGAGCTTCACGTGGCCCCTCCCTCGACCGTCCGGACGTCGTTCGCCTCGAGCTTGCGGATCCGATCCCTCAAGTCCGCGGCGGTCTCGAAGTCCTCGCGCTCGACCGCCTTCTGGAGCTGCTCGTGCAGCCCCTGCATCTCCCGCCTCAGGGCCACGCGCGCGGCATCGCGCACGGGGGCTTTCCCCACGTGCTTCGTGCTGCCGTGCACCCGGCGCAAAAGCGGACGGAGCTGGGAGCGAAAGGTCGGGTAGCACTCCGAGCAGCCGAGGCGGCCCGTTTCCTTGAAATTGGAATAGACCAGGCCGCACTTCGGACACTGGACCCGCCCGACGCGAGCCTCCTCCGCGGATCCGGGCTGCTCCACCATCCCGGCCAGCAGGTCTCCCACCGAGAACTTCGTCTTGACGAGCGGCACGTGGTAGCCCTTCTCCTCCGCGCACCTCTCGCAGACGTGGTATTCCGACTTCTTGTTGTTCACGATCTCGGTGAAATGAACCACCGCCGGTCGCTTACCGCAAATTTGACACTGCATATTTTCCTTCCGGGTGCCGGACCCCCCGTTTCATTAGATGCGACCCGCTTCCATTCTAATCGGCCTCAGATATCCATCCTCAAGGGCAACCACCCGGCCCGCCGATTTGGCAACATCCGGGTTATGTGTCGCAATGACAATAGCTTGTTGCTCCTGGGACCGATACCTGTCAAAGATTTCCAAGAGCACCGACGAAGCCCGCCTGTCCAGGTTCCCCGTGGGCTCGTCCGCGAGAAGGACCGCAGGCTTCATATGCAAGGCGCGAGCCACCGCCACCCGCTGCTGCTCGCCTCCCGAAAGCTCGGCCGGTTTGTGCTCCGCCCGCTCGATCAGCCCGAGATCGCGCAGAAGGCTCTCCGCGCGCTCTCGCGTCGCCCCGCGCGGGGCGCCCGCGATCCAGCCCGCCATCATCACGTTTTCCAGGGCCGTGAACTCGGGCAGCAGCTGGTGGAACTGGAACACGAACCCCACCGCCCGGGCGCGAAGTTGCGACCGTCCCGACTCGTCCAGGAGCGAGAGATCCTCCCCGCCGACCCTCACGGAGCCGGCGGTCGGCCGGTCGAGCCCCCCCAGGAGATGAAGCAGCGTGGATTTTCCGGATCCCGAGGCCCCCACGACCGCCACCACTTCGCCGGAATGGACGCTGAGGTTGGCATCGCGAAGAACTTCGACGGGCGCCATGCCGTCGTGGTAGGTCTTCGCGAGGCCCCTGGCCTCGAGCGCGGGAGCTGCCGCCTCATTCATACCGGATCGATTCCACGGGGGCAAGCCTCGCGGCCCTCCACGCGGGGTAGAGGCTCGCCAGGAAGCAAAGCGCCGTGGCCGCGACCCCGACCAGCGCGAAATCGGTCCATTCGATTTTGACCGGCAGCGTATCGATGAAATAAATCTCGCCGGGCAGGTGGAGCAGCTTGTAGCGGCCCAGCGCGAACGAAACGGCCCATCCTACGATGAGCCCGAGCGCGGTGCCGCCGATCCCGACCAGAGTCCCCTGTAAGAGGAAAATGCGCATGATCCCCCGGGGCGTCACTCCCATCGTCCGTAGAACCCCGATGTCGCGCCGCTTCTCCAATACGAGCATGACCAGGCTGGAGACGATATTGACCGTCGCCACCAGCACGATGAGGATCAGGATCGTGAACATGACCGCCTTCTCGATCTTCATCCAGGCGAAGAGATTCCGGTTCAGGTCGATCCAGTTCGTCACCCGGTACTCCGAGCCGAGCCTCGCCTCCAGCCCGCGCGCGGCCTCGCGCGCCCGGAACATGTCGGGGATCCGAAGCTCGTAACCGGTCACGTCCGGGCCCAGCCCGAAAAATTCGCGCGCCGTCTCGAGCCGCACGATGCCGAACGAGGAGTCGTACTCGTAAAGGCCCGAGCGAAAAATGGAGCTCACGCGCAGGCGCTTCATTCGGGGCATTCCCCCGAAGACGCCTCCCGGCTCTTCGCTCGGCAGACTGATCAGGATCACGTCGCCGCGCGAGACTCGAAGCCGGACCGCCAGCTCCTCCCCCAGACCGATCCCCGGCAGATCGCCGCCGTCGAGCGCGCCGCCCTCCGGGGCCAAGTGCGACATGATGTCGGTCACCCGCGCCTCCGCCGAGGGATCGACCCCTTTCAGAACCATCCCGTCCACGCTGCTGCGCGAGGCCACCATGACCTTGCCGTAGACAAAGGGGGCGAGGGCCGCGCCCGGCGGGGCCGCCTCGGCGATTCTCCTGACGAGCGGATCGCCGGGCTGGACGGGACGGTCGTCCGCGGAGAGAACGGCGATGTGCGCGTTCGTCCCGGCGATCCGCCGTTGAACCTGGTCCTCGAAGCCGTTCATGACCGAGAGGACGATCGTGAGGGCGGCGACGCCGATGAACACGCCCCCCGAGGCGAGAAGGCTGATCAGGGTGATGAAGCTCAACCTCCGCTTGGAGCGGAGGTAGCGCGAAGCGATGATCCAGACGAATCCCATGGAAGCCTCCGCGGCGGCGATCAGCCGCGCGCGGCCGCCCCCCTAATCCTCATCCCCGTCCTCGGGCCGCATGTGGGGGAACAGGATCACGTCGCGGATCGAGCGTGAATCGGTGAGGATCATCACGAGTCGGTCCACACCGACGCCCACGCCTCCCGTCGGCGGCATCCCCATTTCGAGCGCGCGAAGGTAGTCGGTATCGAGCATCTGCGCCTCCTCGTCCCCCCGCTCCCGGAGCGTTGCCTGCTGCTCGAACGCGCGCCGCTGCTCGAGCGGATCGTTCTGTTCCGAAAAGGCGTTCGCGACCTCCATGCCGGCCACGATCAGCTCGAACCGCTCGACCAGGTCGGGATGGCCGCGCTTTGCCTTCGCGAGCGGCGACGTTTCGCGCGGGTGATCGACGAGGAAGGTGGGGTTCCTGAGCTCCGGCTGGACCTTCACCGAAACGATCTCGTCCAGGATGCGTCCGTACCCGAACGAGGGATCCAGGGCGACGTGGGCCCGGCGGGCCAGGTCGCGGAGCGAGCGCTCGTCGGAGGGAAGCTCGCTCACGCCGAGCCCCTTCTGGGCGGCCTCGCGGACGGTGAGGCGCCGCCATGGAGGGGTGAAGTCGATCGGCGTTCCGTCGAAGACGATCTTGAGGCTCGGGTGCACGGCCCTCACGCTCTCGATGAGGATGGCCTGGGTCGATTCGAGCATGTCCTCGTAGTCCGCGAAGGCCTGGTAGAACTCGAGCATGGTGAATTCCGGATTGTGGGTCCGGTCCATGCCTTCGTTGCGAAAGTCCTTCGAGATTTCGTAGACACGCTCGAGTCCCCCGACGATCAGGCGTTTCAAATAGAGCTCGTCCGCGATTCTCAGATAAAGCTTCATGTCGAGCGCGTGGTGGTGGGTCACGAACGGCCGCGCCGACGCGCCGCCGTAGAGCGGTTGGAGCGCCGGTGTCTCGACCTCGAGGAAGCCCCGCGATTCGAGCGAGGCGCGCAGAGACCGGATGATGGCCGCGCGGGCGCGAAACACCGCGCGCACCTCGTCGTTCACGATGAGATCGGTATAGCGTTGGCGGTACCGGATTTCGACGTCGGTCAGACCGTGCCACTTCTCGGGGAGCGGCCGAAGCGATTTCGCAAGCAGCTCGACGCGCTCTGCCCGGATCGTGATTTCCCCCGTCTTCGTGAGGAAGACGCGTCCCTCCACGCCCACCCAGTCCCCGAGATCCAGCTCCATCGCCTGGGCGAAGGTGTCGGGCCCGAGAACGTCCTCCCGAAAATAGATCTGCTGAAGGCCCTCTTTGTCCTTCACGTGGGCGAACGCCGCCTTGCCGTGCCCGCGCTTCGTCATGAGCCGTCCCGCGAACCGGACGCGTTCCCCGGATTGCTCGAGCTCCGCATGGCGCGCCTGGATCGCGGCGGATCCATGGGTCACGTCGAAGCGGTAGGCATAGGGTTGGATTCCGCGCTGGATCAGGGCGTCGAGCTTGCTGCGGCGCGTCTCTTGGACGGACACGATTCTCCGGGGCGCGAGGGCTCCCGCCGCGCGTGGGGGGCCGGCACGATGCCGGTGCGGAGCGAGATCGAGCGATTCTAGGAACGAGGGAAACCGCGGTCAAGGAGGGAAGCGCGCGGCGGCGGCCCCGCGCGCTCGCGCCGGCGACTCAGGCGGCGCGAGCCGGCTTTTGCAGCGCGAGGGTGAAGTAGGGCGTCAGCATTCCCGCCGAGATCCCGAAGGGGCGGGCAAGCGCGCTGAGGCACCGGAGCGCCAGAAGCCGTCCCCGTCCCACACCCATGGCTTGTTTCGCCCGGAACAGGGCCTCCCCCTTGTCGCGCCACACGAGATCCTCATAGCCGTAGAAGGGGCGCTTGGCCTCGCGCGGCGAGACCGCCCTTGCCGCGTCATGCCGCCTGCCCGAGACACGCTCCTCCAGCGCGCGCGGAAGGAAGCTTACCCACCATGCGCCCGAATGGGGCTCCACGGGCGACCATCGGTTGCTCGTGGAGCATATCAGGACGGTTCCCCCGGGTCGCAGCGTGCGTCCCAGCTCGAGCAGGATGGGCTCGAGCCCGCGGTGCGGGATGTATTCGAGCACGCTGTTCATGCAGATCAGATCGAAGACCTCCTCCGGCCAGGGCAGCGGCGCCGAGCCTTGAATCCTCGAGAACGTGATGCGGGAAGCGACGCCGTAGCGCGCGGCGTTGGCCCGGGCGAGGGTGAGAAAATCCGGGTTCGGATCCACGGCGGTTACGCGGGCCCCGAGGAGCGCCAACACGATGCTGGTCGCGCCGAGGTTGCAGCCGAACTCGAGGACGTCGCGCCCCTCCGGCGCGGCCAGCCCGCACCGGAACAGATGACGAATGTGGCTCCACTCCCAGTCGACGTAGCCCCGAATCCAGCGGCTCCCCAGATTGAGGCGCGCGCTCCGGGCGAGCGCGAAGAACTCCTCCTCGGCGGCGGCATCGGTGGGGGGCAGCTCGGTGACGGGTGGGTGCGGAGAGATCAATCCTATTCCTCATCCAGGGCTGGTGGAGGGTGCCGGCGCCATCCTGGGCCGGCGGAAGGCAGGAATCTAAGAGTGGCGCGGGCCCAGGTCAAGCGCCCGATCACCGAGGCTCTTCGGTCCGTCGCGCGGGCTCAGCGGCGGGACCTCCTGGACGTGCGGGCGTTCCCTCCGGCGAGAACCAGCGGCTCGGGCGAGAGCTCGGGCTCCGCGTCCCGCTCGCGACGCGTGCCGCAGGCCGGACAATAGTCCCAATTCGGATCGACGCGGCGATCGCACTTCAAGCACGTGGCGGCGATCGTATGCCCGCAGTGCGGACAGAAGTGGTACTCGGACGCGACCGGCAGGTGGCACGCGGGGCAGAGCCGCGCCGACTCCTCTTCGTAATACACCACCCGCCGGAGCTCCTCCAGGCTCGTCTCCCCCGCGAGCACCTTGGCCAACCCGTCCTCGCCGATGGGGATCATGCCCGCCTGGACCGCCTCCGCGCGGATCATCGATTCCGCCGCTCCGGCCGCGATCAATCTCCGGATCGGGTCGTCCAATTCGAGAACCTCGAAGATCCCGGTCCTTCCCCGGTATCCGGTCTGGCCGCAGTACTCGCAGCCGACCGGGCGGTGGAGGCCGACGTCCTGTGCGTCACGGCTCGAGATGCCGAGAATCCGGAGCTCGTCCCCCGCCGGGATGTATGGATCCTTGCATTTCGGGCAGAGGACCCGCACGAGCCTCATCGAGATCACGCTGATGAGACTCGATGCCACCATGTAGGGCTGGAGACCCAGGTCGACGAGACGGGTCACGGCCGAGGGGGCGTCGTTGGTGTGCACGGTCGAGAGAACGAGGTGCCCCGTGATCGAGGCGCGGAAGGCGATCTGGGCGGTTTCGAGGTCGCGGACCTCCCCGATCATCATGATGTCGGGGTCCTGGCGCAGCATGGCGCGCAGGATCGCCGCAAAAGTCTTCTTGCTCTTCTCATCGACCTGGACCTGGTTGATGCCCGCGATCTGGTATTCGACCGGGTCTTCCACCGTGATGATGTTCTTGGTCACGGTGTGGATCTGCTGGAGGAGCGAATAGAGAAGGGTGCTCTTGCCGCTGCCGGTCGGACCGGTGACGATCACGATTCCCTGAGGCCGCTTGCCGTAGGCCCGGATCTTCCCGAGGTCGGATTCCGAAAGCCCCAGCGATTCGAGGTGAAGCGCGGAGCGCTCCTGATCCACGATCCGGATCACGACCTTCTCGCCGTGGGCCGTGGGGAGCGTCGAGACGCGCAGGTCGATGCGCCGCCCGCTGACCTCCACCCGGAAGCTCCCGTCCTGGGGCAGGCGCTTTTCGGCGATGTCGAGCGTCGCGAGGATCTTGATCCGAGACACGAGCGCTCCCTGCGTCCATTTGGGGAGGCGTTCCAGGTCTTGCAGAAGCCCGTCCACGCGGCATCGCACCCCGACCCCCTTCTCCTGGGGCTCGATGTGGATGTCGCTCGCGCGCATCTCGACCGCCCGGGTGATGAGCCAGTTCGCGAGCCTCACGATGGGAGGGCCCGAGCTGATTTTCATCAGCTCGTCGATGTTCTCCTCCCCTTCTTCCGGAACGATCTCGCGAACCTCGACCGAATCGTTCTTGATGATGTTCTCGAGGATCTCTACGACCGAGGCGTCGATGTGGTAGTACTTCGCGATCGCTTCGACGATCTCGGAGGGGGGCGCGAGCACCGGCCGCACGAAATATCCGCTCTGGAACTTGATGTCCTCGAGCGCCTGGGGATTCAGAGGGTCGGCCAGCGCCACGCGGATCGTGCTTCGGTTCTCGAGCTCGATCGGAATGGCGGTGTGTTTCTTGGCGAGGTCCTCGCGCAAGAGCCCGATGACCTGCTCGTCGATCGCGATGCTCTGCAACTCGACGATCGGAAGCCCGAGCTGCTGGTGAAGGACGCGGCAGATGTCCCCCTCGCTGACCATGCCCTGCCGCGTCAGGATCTGACCCAGCGGCTCTTTGGTTTGTCGTTGCCGCCTCAGCGCTTCCCTGAGCTGCTGGTCGGTGATGAGCCCCGCCTCGAGCAGGTACTCCCCCAGCTTCTTCCGCGCGGCGTTGGATTCGGACACCGAGGGCTCCCCCTTCGACCTGGTCCATGGATGGGTCACGCCCCAGATCGGCCGTTGGGCTGCTGATCTTGACCGGGGAATCGGAGGGCGGGACGGCCCTCTGGGCGGAAGGCCCTCGGGGAGCGCGGGTTAGCGGCGGCCCTGGAGGCGGCTCTGCGCGCGTTGCTCCAAGGCGAGCTTGTCCAGCGGCTCGCCGTACCACTCGGAATACTTGCCGTCGAAGCAGGCGTAGCAGTGATCGTCGGGGCGCGACACACAAGCCCTGAGCCCCTCCATGGAGAGGTAGCCCAGCGTGTCCACGTGGAGGTATTTGCGAATCTCCTCCACCGAGTGGGAGGATGCGATCAGCTCTTTCCGGTTCGGGGTGTCGATGCCGTAGTAGCAAGACCACGCGATCGGCGGGCTCGAGACGCGGAAGTGGATCTCGCGCGCGCCCGCGCCGCGGAGCATCGCCACGAGGCTTCGGCTCGTCGTGCCGCGGACGATCGAGTCGTCCACCACCACGACCCGCTTCCCCTCCAGAATCCGCCGGACAGGGTTGAATTTGAGGTTCACGCCGAAGTCGCGTTTCACCTGCTGCGGCGCGATGAACGTGCGTCCGACGTAGTGGTTCCGGATGAGGCCCAGCTCGAAAGGAATCCTGGAAGCCTCCGAAAAACCAAGCGCGGCGGAGTTGCTGGAATCCGGCACCGAAATGACGATGTCGGCGTCGACCGGATGCTCCTCCGCGAGCCTTCGCCCGAGGCGCCTGCGGATCAGGTCGACGCTCTCGCCGAAGACCTCGCTGTCCGGGCGGGAAAAATAGATCAGCTCGAAGACGCACGCCCTCGCCGGCTTGGGCTTCAGGGCGGGATACGATCGGACGCCGCTTCCGTCGATCACGACCATCTCCCCCGCGGCGATCTCGCGGATGAAGTCGGCTCCGACCATATCGAGCGCGCAGGTTTCGCTCGCGAGGACGTGCGCGTCGCCGCGCTTCCCCAGGCAGAGCGGGCGGAACCCCCTCGGATCCCGCAGACCGATCAGCTTCTCCCCCGCGAGGATCACGAGGGTGTAGGCCCCCTGGCAGCGCGCGAGCGCCTCCGGAATCATCCGCTCGATCTCGGTCGCCTTGGATCGGGCGATCAAGTGCAGGATGACTTCGGTGTCGCTCGTGGTCTGGAAGATGGAGCCCTGCGTCTCCAGCTCGTTCCGAAGGGCGACCGCGTTGACGAGATTCCCATTGTGGCCGAGCGCGAGCATGCCCTCGCGAAAATCGACCACGAGCGGCTGCGCGTTTCGAAGAAGGGTGCTTCCCTGCGTGGAGTACCGGTTGTGTCCGATCGCAATGTGGCCTTTGAGCGAATCGAGAACGGCTCCCGCGAACACGTCGGAAACGAGGCCCACCGCCTTGTGGTGGCGGAATTCGACCCCGTCGGTCGCGACGATCCCGGCACTCTCCTGTCCGCGGTGCTGGAGCGCGTAGAGACCCGCGTACGTGAGGCGGGCCGCGTTCTCGGCTCCCCAGATGCCGAAGACACCGCACTCCTCGTGGAGACGGTCGCCGAGCCGCCGCGAGGCGGCGGCCTCTAACTCGCGGTTTTCGCTCAAGGCTTCTCCCCCGTTCATGCCGCCGCCCGGAACGCGGGCGCGGGATCGATCAGAAACCGTTCGACGACGTCCCACCGGGTAGCCTCCGTTAGGTCTGCGGCCGCCTCGCTGTGCGGATTCACGAGCAGCCCGTGCTTTTGATCGTGAAGCGTTCCCAGGGCGCGGCTCACGGAAGCGATCGACGCTCCTCCGTCGGGCCCGCGCGACCAGATCCACCAGAGCTTCGCGCGCCGGATGGCGGCAAGCCCCGGCATCGGATGCTCGCGGAGCAAGCGCCGCTTGAGCCCCTCGTCCGCCGTCTCCTCGCGCGTCCGCGCCAGGATGCCCCACGCGCCCTCGGGCGGAGACCATGTCTTCCCGCGTTCCGCGGCCGTGAGGAACCGGTAGCTCTCCTTGTTTGGATTCACGAAGAAGTTCGAATGCCGCACCGCTTCGCCCAGGCGCGGCTCGAAGGAATCGGCGCGCGCACCCGCCTCCGGCTCGAAGAGCAGGAGCTGCTCGCGCACGATCCGCGTGAGCGTGTACCCGGGGTCGAGCAGCCGGCGCCCGGTCTCGAGCGCGGTCCAGGCCGTGAGGTCGGTGATCTTGAGCCTTATGAGAAGAACCGCGCTCACGGTCGGGCCTCTTCCGCCACGCGGGAGGCAAGCTTGGACGCGAGCGATGCAAAGAGGACCCTCCCCGGTCCCGGACCCTCGAGCGCTTCCCAGCGCCCCACCGCCGCCCGGCGCCGCTCGCTCCAGCTGCTCTTCAGATCCATGGGCACCTGGCGGAGCCACGCGGCCCGCTCCGGATGCGGCATGAACGCGAGGATGTTCCCATCTACGTTGGTGATGCCCGCGGCCTGGAACATGGCTCCGTTGGGATCGATGGGGAACTCCCGCGCGGGTCCTCCCGACGGGGCCACGAATCGATACAGCACGAGCCCTTCCTTTTGGATGCGGTCCCGAACCTCCGGGTCCGCGGTCAGAAACCGCCCCTCGCCGTGCGCGATCGGCATCGGGATCACCTGGCCCGGCTCCGCGAGCGCCGCAAACCACTCGCGTCCCGGGCCCTCTTCGGCGCGAAGCGAGGTCCAGCGGCAGAGATACCCCTCCCGGCGCGGGGCGCGGTTGGGGGCGAGCGCCATTTCGACCCTCCCGGGATGGAACCCGGGGACGAGGCCCGCCTCCACGAGAACCTGGGCTCCGTTGCATATTCCGAGAACCGGCTTGCCGCGCTTCGCCTCGACCGCGATCCGGTCGATCGCGGAGAGCTTGGCGGCGACCGCTCCGGCCCGGATCCTGTCCTGAAACGAGAATCCGCCGGGGAGGACGTACGCATCGAACTCGCTCCAGACCGAAGCCGGCTCGTTCCAGCGGACGATGCGCGCCTTGAGCCCGACGGCCTCGAGCGCGCGCGCGGTCTCGTACTCGCAGTTCACGCCCGGTAACTGGAGCACGGCGACGTTCGGCATTCTCACTCCGCGATCGGCTGGAGCGCGCCCGAGTGGATGCGCTGCAGCGTTTCGAGGTCCATGTCCACCAGGGTGTGCCCTCCGTCCAAAATTCGAAATCGAGGCTCGGCAAGGGTCCGTCCGACCATGGCCGCGTCCGTTTCCCAGCGGTCGAAAAGGTTCAGAAGCTCGGTCAGCCGATCCTTGGCCACCTCGAAGAGGAAGCCGGGCGCTTCCGAGTAGAGCCGGGATTCGGGCGATGTGCTCCCGAGGCCGGAGATCGGGATCTGGACCCCGATGCCCTGGGCCGCGTAGCCGCCGAGCGCCATCTCGAGGGCCGTGATCGCGAGCCCCCCTTCGGCGATGTCGTGGCACGCGAGCACGATTCCGGTCCGCACCGCCTCGAGCGCGGCGTAGATGCGCCGGCGCTCCCGGTCGAAGTCGAGATCGGGGAGCGGTCCATCGGTCCGGTTCGAGAGGGCAAAACCGAGCTGCGAAGCACCCAGCCGGTCCTGTCGCGGCCCGCTCAGGACGAGGACGCTGCCGGCGCGCTTGGTCGCGCTCGTCACGGCGACACTCCAGTCCGCCAGGACGCCGAGGCCGGCCACGATCGGCGAGGGCTCCACGGCCCGACCCGAGGGAGCCTCGTTATAGAAGGATACGTTTCCCGAAACTACCGCGACCGGAGGCCCGGACAACCCGTCCTTGCCGAGCGCCCGCGCCGCATCGCCGAGCCCGCGAACGCTCTGGACGAAATCCCCGAAGACTTCCGGATCCTCGGGGTTCCCGAAGTTCAAGCAATCCGTGAGCGCGGCGGGCTCCGCGCCCACCGCGACCAAGTTGCGCAGGACCTCGCACACCACGTGGGCCGTTCCCCAGTAAGGGTCGGCCGCGACCCACCACGGGTTTCCGTCCACCGTGACCGCGCAGCCGAGCATCGATCCCGGAATCGGCGCGAGGACGGAGGCGTCCGCCTCGCCCGCCCGGAGGACCATCCTTCCCTGAACCTCGGTGTCGTAGTAGCGGATGATCGGCTCGCGCGAAGCGAGATTCATGCTCTGCGCCATGCGCGTGAAGAGCGCCTCGTGATCGTGCACCGGTGGGAGCGGCGGCGGCGCGGGGGCCTTGGGCCGCGGCCGCTCGGGCCTCAAGTGTTCGATACCGGCGGTGATGACCTCGACCGGGGAATCGCAGACCGCTTGGCCCCCCTTCAGAATCCTGTAGCGCGGGTCGGTCCGCACGCGTCCGATGACCGCCGCGCAAGCGCCCTGGTACACCTCGGGAAGGGCGTACGTGGCGTTGTAGAGCTCGAGCACGCGGTCGGCGACCCGCTCCGGAACGACCAGGGCAAATCGCTCCTGGGTCTCGGAGCACGCGATCACTTCGGGAGGGTATTCGCCTCGCGCCACGGGGACGCGGTCCAGGTCGACGTCCATCCCGAATCCCCCGGCGGCGGCCAGCTCGGAGGAAGCGCACGCGATTCCGCCCGCGCCCAGATCCTTGAACCCAAAGGAGACGCCCTGCCCGTGGAGCATGTCCAGCATGGCGCGGTTCGCCTCCAGGAGCACCCGTTTCAGGAAAGGATCGGGCACCTGGACGTGGCCCCGCTGCGTCTCGGCGTTCTCCTCGAGAACGGCCGACGCGAAGGACGCGCCCCCGAAACCGGTTTCGTCGGTCGGCTTCCCGATCAGGACGAGAACGTAGGGTTCCCGGCGCGCCGCCTCCGGCACCCGGCTCCGCACGACGCGATCGGCGCGCACGAGCCCGAGCGAGACCACGTTCACCAGACAGTTTTCGTCGAATCGCGGCGAGAAGAAAACATCGCCACCCAAATTCGGGACCCCGAGCGCGTCGCCGTATTGCCAAATCCCGTCGATCACGCCGCGCACGATCTCCCGCACCGGCGCGGAGCGCGGCCCGTCGGGGTCGCCGAACCGGAGCGAGTCCATGACGCCGATGACCTCGGCCCCCATGCACGCCACGTCGCGCACGATGCCGCCGATCCCGGTCGCGGCCCCTTCCGTGGGGACGACCTGGGAGGGATGGTTATGGCTCTCGTGCGCGATCACGAGCGCGTACTCCACACCCTCGTGGACACCGAAGCGGACGACGCCGGCGTCCTCCCCCGGCCCGAGGATGACGCGCGGACTCTGGGTGGGCAAATGCGCCTTCAAGACCCGCCGGCTGCTCTTGTACGAGCAGTGCTCGCTCCACATCGTGTCGAAGATGGTCGCCTCCACGCGCGTGGGGTCCCGCTCGAGAAGCGAGAGCATCCGCCGCGCTTCGGCGGGGGCGAGCCTCAGGCCTTCCCGTGCGAGGAGCCCCGCGAGGGCGCGGTCGTCCGCGCCCGCGAGCGGAAGAATGGGGGCGCTAGCGGCCTGCTGCAACGGGTTCCCCCAAAACGCGTTCAAATATTCGGTTCACGTGACGGATGAAGTGGGCCGGATCGAAGCAGGCGAGGAGCTTTTCTTTGGAAAGGAAGCGGGACACGGTGGGATCCGCGAGCAACCGGGTCGCGAGGTCGGGCTGGCCCCGCCACGCCGCCATCGCGTGGCGCTGCACCACGGCGTAGGCGTCCTCGCGACTCTGGCCCGCGTGGACGAGAGCCAGGAGGACCCGTTGCGAGTAGATCAAGCCGCGGGTCATCTCCAGATTCGAGCGCATCCGCTCCGGGTACACGTTCAAGCCTTCGAGCACCTCGCGAAGCTGGGCCGCCATGAAATCCGCGGCAAGAAACGAGTCCGGCAGGATCACGCGCTCCACGCTCGAGTGGCTGATGTCGCGCTCGTGCCAGAGCGCTACGTTTTCGAGCGCGGCATGGGCGTTCGCGCGCAGGAGCCGGGCGAGCCCGCAGATCCGCTCGCAGTTGACCGGATTTCGCTTGTGCGGCATCGCCGACGAGCCCTTCTGTCCTTCCCGGAACGGCTCCTCCGCCTCGAGGACCTCGGTCCTCTGGAGATGCCGGATCTCGAGCGCGATCTTCTCGAGCGAGGCCCCGAGGAGGGCCACGGCCTGCAGGACCTCGGCATGCCGGTCGCGCTGCACCACCTGCGTGGTCACAGGATCGGGCGCCAAGCCGAGCGAGCCCAGCACTTCCTCCTCTAAGTCGGGGCTCAAGTGCGCATGCGTCCCCACCGCTCCGGAGAGTTTTCCCACGGCGATGGCGGCGCGCGCGCGAGCGAGCCGTTCCATCGCCCGCCCCAGCTCCTCGTACCAGACCAGGACCTTCAATCCAAACGTGATCGGCTCGGCGTGAACGCCGTGGGTTCGGCCGACCATGATCGTCTCCTTGTGCCGGAGCGCCAGCGCCCGCGCCGTCTCCCGGAGCCGGCCCACCTCCGCTCCCAGGAGATCGCACGCCCGCGTCATCGTGAGCCCAAGCGCGGTATCCACGAGATCGGACGAGGTCATCCCCCGGTGGAGGTGGCGCGCGTCCTCCCCGGCCGTTTCCGCGATGTGGGTCAGGAACGCGATGACGTCATGGCGGACCGTCGTCTCGAGCGCCTCGATGAGGGCGGGATCGATCCTGGCCTTCGACCGGATCCGCGCGGAGGTACCCGCGGGAATGTCCCCGCGCCGCTCCATCGCGGCGCAGACCGCGAGCTCTACATCGAGCCAGGTCCGGTAGCGGGCGTCGTCGTCGAAGAGCGCCGCCATTTCCTTGCGGCTGTAGCGGGAAATCATCGTCTCACTCCGGCAGCTCCTGCAAGACGAGGCGGAGCGTCAGCGACGCTCCGTCCCGCTCCACGGTGAGCGTGATGGCATCCCCCACGTTCGCCCCGAAGAGAGCGCGGTAGGCTTCGTTCACGTCCCCGACCGGAGTGCCGTTCACTTTTCGGATGATGTCGCCGATCTTCACCCCCGCCTTGTCGGCGGGGCTCCCCTTTTCCAGGGAGGCGACGTAAAGCCCGTTTCGATCGCTTGTGCCGAGCCGCTCGGCCAAGTAGGGGGTGATGTCCCAGGTCCCGACGCCGATCCAGACGTTGCGCACCCTGCCGTATCGGATCAGCTCGTCCACCACGCGTTTCGCGGCATCGATCGGAATCGCGAACCCGATGCCCTCCGAGCCGCCGCTCTTGGTGAAGATGAACGTGTTCACGCCGATCACTTCGCCGCGCGCGTTCACGAGGGGCCCCCCGGAATTCCCCGGATTGATGGCGGCATCGGTCTGAATCATGTTCTTGTAAATCCCGCCGCTCGTCGTTTCGGCCTTGATGTCCCGGCGCGTCGCGCTGATTACGCCGGCGGTGACCGTCGGCTGGGTGTCGTTGAGCAGGAAGCCGAACGGATTTCCGATCGCGATCGCCCACTCTCCGACCATGAGATCTTCGGAGTTCCCGAGCGGCGCCACCGGCAGCTTGTCTCCCTCGATCTTCACGATCGCGACGTCGTACTGGGGCTGGGCCCCAACCACCTTGCCCGTGAAGGACCGTCCGTCGGCCAGGATGACGGTGATCTTCTCGGCTCCATGCACCACGTGCTCGTTCGTGAGCACGTAGCCCTTCGGCGAAATGACGAAACCGGAGCCCATGCTCGGAATCTGCTCCCGGTATCGATAGGAAGGGATCATGTCCCGGAAAAAAGGCTCGAAGAATTCGCTGCCGAAGGGAACCGACTGGACGAGGCGGGTCTGCACGACGCTGATCGTGACCACGCTGGGCCCGACCCGCTCGGCGGCCTGCACGATCGCGGTCCGGCGGGAATTCCCCGGATCGCGGTGGGCCTGGCTGTCCTCGGCGACGGCCACGCCGGGTCGGACGTCTCCCCCCGGGGAGGGCGTCAGAATCACGGTCGCTCCAAGGATGAGCGCCCCCAGCAAGAGGAAGCCGAACAGGACCCCCCACAACCAAGCGCTCCTGGATTCCTTTCGCCTCCAGCGCGTGACCTTGGCATTCAACTCAAGCAACGACATCCAAGCGCTCCTTGGGGAGCCACCCCAGGCCGGGATAGCGAACCCGCATGAGATACAAGCCGTGCGCGGGGGCGGGCGGCGCCGCCGCTCTGCGGTCGCGCGCCTCGAGAACCTCGCGGATCGCTTTCGCGCCCCCAGATTCCTCGGCGGCGCGAATCGTGGTCGACACGATGCGTCGCACCATAGTGTACAGGAAGCGGTCGGCCACGATGTCGAAGCGGGTCACCCGCCCGCGCCGCGACCAGCCCGCGTGGGTCACGGCGCAGACCGTCCCCCCGTCGTCGCCCCCCTGCTTGGAAAACGAAACGAAGTCGTGCCTGCCCAGAAGAGGCCTCGACGCACTGCGGAGCGCCTCGAGGTCCGCCCGGATCGGGCGAGTCCACGCGTAACGGCGTTTCAGCGCCGAGGGCTGCGGTACGATCAGGTAGCGGTACGCGCGCCGCATCGCGCGGTATCGGGCGTGAAACCTGGGCTCCGCCTCGGCCGCCTCGACGATGCGGATGTCGGGTGGCAGATGCGCGTTCAGGGCCGCGCGCAGCCGCTCGGGCGTGAGCCTCGTGTTCAGCGTCGCGCTCGCCACTTGCCCCGCGGCATGACAGCCCGAGTCGGTCCTGCCCGCTCCGGCGATCCGAACCCTCGCGCCGGTGACGCGCCAGATCGCCTGCTCGATCTCCCCCTGCACGGTGCGGTCCCTCGGTTGCACCTGCCATCCGCGGAACTCGGTGCCGTCGAACTCGATTCCGAGCCGCAGCGTCAGCGTGCGAGCTTCAGAGGCCACGGAGAAACCATGCGGCGGCGCCCGCGCTCCCCAAGATGGCGGCCCACTCCCTGAGACCCCATGCCAGGTCGAGCCCCGTGCGCCGGGCGCGCCCGGCCACGTACCCCCTCGTGATGAGGGCGTCGGCGAACGCGTCGCTGACGCGAAGCATCGTCCCGAGAAAGGGAAAGAACCAGGCGAGGAGGTAGCGAGCCCTCCCACGGAGACCGCGACCCACGCGGATGCCGCGGGCGCGGAGCGCCGTCACGTGCTGCTCGGCTTCACGCAGGGCGAGCGGAAGGAGCGCCGCCGTGAGCCGGGCGCTTTCGGAGAGGAGCAGAAGGAATCGCGGTCTCGCGGGCGGCCGAAAGCCCATCAGCCATCGGGCGACTCGGCCGAGCGCCCTCCGCGCGGCCCAGCGCAATAAGTAGAGGAGCGCCAGAAGTCGAAGCGCCACGACCGCGGCGGGCCCCAGCGCTTGGCGGAAGTCCCTGCCCGCGGCCGCCAGATGCGCGAGGAAGACGATCGACGCAAGCCCCACGAGCGGCGCCTCGCCTCGCGCGGATCGTCGCTCCGCGCGGAGGGCCGCGGAACCGAGGAGGAATGCCGCGGCCGCGAGGTCGACCCACGAGCGGCACATCGCGAGGCCCGCGCACAATACCGCGAGAGAGAAAACCCAGGCCAAGGGATGGAGCGCGGGCGTTCTGCTAGGTTTCGGGTCTAGGTCATCGAGTTCCGGCGAGCCGGGCACTTGCTGCGAGTCCTCCGTGCCTTCGGAGGCGGGGCTCCGCTCTCGGCGCTCCGCCTGAGACCTGACCTTACACGGAGGGGAACCCGCCGTCAACTCCACCCGCGCTGCCCGGGCGCACGCTCAGGGCTCGCGCCGAAGCGGCCGAAACCAGCCCAGCAACGTGAGCACGCTCGCGAGCCCCAAACAGAGCCCGGACACCCAGTCCCCCCATAGGCGGAACAGCGTTGGACGCGAGCCCAGCGCGACGTCCCCGAGGATCACGGCCTCCCGGAAGAGCGGACTTTCCTGCGTTACGCGCCCGACCGGATCGACGAGCATGGAGATGCCGGTGTTCGCGCAGCGCGCCATCCCGAGCCCCTGCTCCACGCACCGCAAGATCGCCATGTCGGCGTGCTGGCGCGGCGCCGCCGTCCGCCCGAACCACTCGTCGTTTGTGATGTTCACGAGGAATCGGGCACCGTCCACACCATAGTCGCGGGAAAGCTCCGGGAAGATCGACTCGAAACAAATCAACACGCCGAACGAGGCCGTTCCGAGCTGGAACAGGTACGGACGCGTTCCCGGCGTCCATTCCGCCTGACCCAGATCGATCTTCCCGAGAAACGGCAGGACGCCCTGAAACGGGATCCGCTCGCCGAACGGCACGAGATGGATCTTCTCGTACTGTCCCGCGATGACGCCGCGAGGCAGGACCAAGCCGGCGGCGTTGTGCGTGATCACGCCTCCGCTCAAGCTCAGGGTCGCGTCCGGGTACCCCACGAGAAGCGGCGCGTTCAGCTCGCGCACCAGATTGTACAGCCGCCCCAGCTTTCGCCCTTCGAGCCGGACATAGAACGGGAGCGCCGTCTCCGGCCAGACGAGGAGGTCCGGTTTCGGCTCGCTCTGCGCCGCCTCGACCGAGAGCCGGGCGAGGGTGCCCATGCTCTTCTCCTGATGGGCCGTGTCCCATTTCTCCTCGCTCCCGATATTGGGCTGCACGAGAGCGACCCTGACCGATCCCTCCGGTTTCCAGGAACGAATTCTCGCGGCTCCCCACACGACCGGAAGCGCGAGCCCGAGGGCGGCGACCAACCCGAGGGCCACCCTCGAGGGCCACCGCTTCGTCATGATCGCGCCGGCGATGAGCGCGTTCACCGAGACGACCCAAACGCTGAGCCCGGGCGCGCCGACGAGGGAGGCTCCCTGAATCCACGCGGGGTGCTCCGCGAGGGCGTAGCTCACGTTTCCCCAGGGGCACCCCAGCGGGCCCGAGGACTTGAGCCATTCACAAGCGCCCCAGACGGCGGGCGCCACGACGAGGGGGGGCCATCCAATACGCCGGCGGATGAAACCCGCGAGCCAGCCGAAGAGCGCCACGTACGACCCGAGGTAGAGAGCGAGCGCCAGAAGCCCCGGGAAGATAATCCAGGGGTGGGTCATCGCCCGGGCCGGAAGCCTCACCAGCCACCAGAAGAGGAGCGCGTTGAAGACCATTCCTGTGATCCACGCGACCCTGCCCTGGCCGCGCACGCTCCCGCCAGGGGAGGTGAGGGTGGCCGGCCCGGTGGATTCGCGCTGCATCCACATCAAGAGGGGAACCAGAGCGACGAAGGCGAGGGGCATGAGCCCCGGCTTCGGAAAGGAGAGGCTGAGCAGAACGCCGGACGCGGCCGCGGAGAGCGGCCCGCGGAAGCGGTTAATGGAGCCGAACCTCGCGGCGAGTCTCGGCGGACTGGTAGATCGCGTCGATGATCCTCATGATGTGGAGACCCTCCTCCGGAGAAGCCTGAGGGCGTTCGCCTTGGCTGATACAGCGCAGAAAGTGCTCGAGCTCCGATTCGTAGGATTGCTTGTACAGGTTCCGCCCCGAGTCGAGCGAGGGCGTGACATCCTTGAGCCTCCCTCCCATTTCCTTGTGGATCCGGAACGGGTGCAGGAGGGCTGCCCCTTCCGTCCCGTACAGGTTCAAGTACGCGAAATTCTTCTCGAGCAGGAGCGCCCAACTCACTTCCAGCGTGAGCGAGGCGCCGTTCTCAAGGAGCAGCATCGCGGCCACCGTGTCTTCAACGTCCTGGCGTGGATCGCGGCCGTATTTGGTCGCGGTCACGGAGACCACCTTGGGGTTGCCCAAGAGCCAGACCGAGAGATCGAGCATCTGAACGCCGAGGTCCATCAAGACGCCGCCCCCGGAGCTCCGCTTGTTGGTGTACCACTCGGGGCCGCCCCGCTCCGTGCGATATCGCAGCCAGCCGGTCTTGGCGTAGAAGATATCTCCCAGCTCTCGACGCTCGATGAAGCGGCGCAGGATTTGGGCCTCGGCGCGGAACCGATTGTTCATGGCGTACATCAGAGTCTTTCCCGAGCGCCGGGCCGCCTCCGCCATCATCTCCGCCTCCGACGCCGTCCGCGCCGGCGGCTTCTCGCAGAGGACGTGCTTGCCGTAGTCCAGCGCGGCGAGCGTCATCGGAGCATGAAGGTGGTTGGGCGTGGCCACGATCACCGCGTCGAGCTCCTTCAAACGGAGCAGCTTCTCGTAGTCGGAGAGCGCGTGCGGAACCCTGAACCGCTCCGCCACGACGCGCGCCTTCTCGGGATCGTCGTCGCAAATGCCAAAGATCTCGACGTCCTTCATGCGCGCGAGGGCGGGCAGGTGATTGACCTGCGCAATGGCTCCGACCCCGATCAGTCCGACGCGGGTGATACCCTGGGGCACGGCAGGCACTCCCGATCATAAAGTGAGGGACAATTCGGCAAGCGTCGCGCGAGTATAGGAATTGAGAGGGCGAAATCAAGGCGAATCGGGATCGAATTCACGAAGTCGGCGCATCTTCTTCCACAGCCCCTGACGCGTGATGCCCAGCGAGCGCGCGGCGCCCGCCTTGTTCCCACCATGCGACTGAAGCGCGCTCCGAATCAGCTCGGCTTCGTACGCGCGGGTCCGCTCCTTGAGATCGGCGGCACGTTCACGGACCAGCGCCGACGCGTCGCGCCCGAAGCCCTCGCCGAGCGAGCGGCGCGTCACCCACCCGGAGGAATCGAGCGCGTGGCAGGCGCGCTCGAGCGCGCCCATCAACTCCCGCACGTTCCCGGGCCACGCGTGCTCCACCAGGGCGGCCAGCGCGTCCTCGCGGATCCCCCGCACCGGAACGCGATCCCGCCGCGAAAGCCGCGTGAGAACGTGGGCGGCCAGGAGCGGAATATCTCCCAGCCGCTCGCGGAGCGGCGGTATCGCGAGCGTGAGCACGTGGAGCCGGTAGAAGAGGTCCGCGCGAAAGCGACCCTCCGAGACCTCCGCGCTCAGATTGCGGTGTGTCGCCGCCAGGATCCGGACGTCAACGCGCCTCGCGCGTGAATCCCCCACGCGGCGAATCTCCCCTTCCTGCACCACGCGCAGGAGGCGGCTCTGCACCGAGGGGCTCGCGTCGCCGATCTCGTCCAGGAAGAGCGTACCCTTGTCGGCCGCCTCGAAGAGACCCGCGCGATCGGCGTGGGCTCCGGTGAACGAGCCCCGGGTGTGGCCGAAGAGCTCGCTCTCGACGAGCGTGTCGGTGATCGCGCCGAAGTTGTGAGGTATGAAAGGCCCGGCAGGACGCAACGAGAGCGCGTGCAGGGCTCGGGCGACCAGCTCTTTTCCCGTGCCGGTCTCGCCCAGAATGAGCACGGTGGCGTGGCTCTTCGCGAGGGCCCGGATCCGCTCGCCGAGCTCGCGGATTCCGGGGCTTATCCCGACGAGCCCGAGCGACTCGGCGTAAGGCCCAAAGCCCTCCCGTGCGACGTGCTCGAGCGTGCAGCGCCCCGCCGCCTCGGGAGGGGATGCCATCCCCCGTCCCACGTCCCGCCCCTCCGCTCCGCTACGCCGTGAGCCTCACCTCGCGGCGCCCTTTCGCGATGACGCCGATGCGATAGTGGGGGTGGCCGGCCTGCCCCAGGGCACGCTCCACCGCCGGCGCGTCCTCCTGCTTCACGACGAGGATCATGCCGAGACCCATGTTCCACACTTCGTACGCTTCCACCTCGCTCACTTGTCCCGCCTCGCGGAGAAAGCGGAAGACCGGGAGCACGGGCCAGGTCCCCACCGTTACCTCCGCAGAGAGCCCGGGGGGGAGCGCGCGGACGAGGTTTCCCGGAATCCCTCCGCCCGTGATGTGCGCCATCCCGCGCACCGCGCCCGCGGCGCGCGCGATCCGCACGGGTGGGCCGTAGTAAGGATGAGGCTTGAGCAGCTCCTGCCCCACCGTGGCGTCTCCGAACGGCAGCCGGTCGGACACGGCGAGCCCCATCGTATCGAAGAGGATCCTTCTCGCGAGCGAGTATCCGTTGGTGTGGAGCCCGACCGCGGGAAGCCCCAGGAGGATGTCCCCCGCGACGATCGTCGAGCCGTCGATCCATTCCGCCTCGGACGTGAGCCCCACGATCGCGCCCGCGAGATCGTACTCGCCCGGCGCGTAGAGGCCCGGCATCTCGGCCGTCTCTCCCCCGATGAGCGCGCAGCCCACCTCGCGGCATCCGCGCGCGAGACCCGAGACCAGCTCCTCGACCCGCGGGGGGTCGAGCGTGCCCATGGCGACGTAGTCGAGGAAGAAGAGCGGGGTCGCTCCGTGGACGAGGATGTCGTTGCCGCAATGGCGAACGAGGTCCGCCCCGATCGAGTCGTGCTTCCCGCAGAGGATCGCGACCTTGAGCTTCGTGCCGACGCCGTCCATGCTCGCGGCGAGCAACCGTCCGGGGACGCCCGGAATCCGGTAGGCGCCCGCGAACCCGCCGAGATCGGCCGCCACGTTCGCATTGAACGTCGAGCGGCAGAGCTCGCGGATGCGGTCGAGCGCTTCCTCCCCCTTGCGGATGTTCACCCCCGCGTCGCGATACCGGCTCATCAGAATATCTCGACGAGCAGCTCCGAATCCCGTGGAGCGATATGCAGGCCGCCCGATTCGTGGAGCTCGGAGAGCGCCGCGACCGGCCTCGGATCGAACTGGGAGCCGGAGTGCCGGCGGAGCTCTGCGAGGGCCCGCTGGGCGGGGAGCCCCTTCCGATAGGGCCGGTCCGAGGTCATCGCGTCGAACGCGTCGCACGCGTGGATGATCCGGGCACCCAGCGGCACGTCCGAATCGCCGAGCCCCGCCGGATAGCCTCGCCCATCAGGCCGCCAGTGGTGGGTGCGCACCATCGCCGCCGCGGAGCGGAGCGCGCGGATCTGTCCCACGATACGAGCGCCCGCCTCGGGGTGGCGCATCATGAGCCGGCGCTCCTCGTGGTCGAGCGCCTCGGGTTTTCGGATCACCTCCGGATGCTGGGCGATCTTCCCGATGTCGTGGCAGAGCGCCGCGTAGTGGATCGTCTCCACCTCGTCCTCGCGAAGCCCCAGGTGCCGCGCCACGCGCACAGAGTACTCGGCGACGCGGACCGAGTGCTCATGCGTGTACGGATCCACGGCGTCGAGCACCACGCTCAACGCGCGGACGAAGCTAGCGAGATCCTCCTTGAGATCGGCGTAGAGCTGGAGCGCGTACCGCGCGGACAGGAGCGGGAGCACGAGAAGCAGCACGCCCGGGATTCCCGCCGCGACGCGGACCCGGGCGAACAGAAGGCCGAACCCGATCGAGAGCGCATACTGCGGGATACCGTCGCGGAACTGATGGCGCCAGATTCGGCCGGGATCCTCGCCCGTCCGCGTGCCCATGAGGAGACTCACGGCGCCGGTATTGAGCATGAAATAAAGGGAGCCCGCGATGAGCACCGGGAGGAGATCCGGCCCCAGACGCGGCGACCCGAGCGATCCCCCCGCGGCGAGATACGCGCAGCCCGCGAGAATCGTGGTCGACGCATAGAGGCCCGCGTTGAGCGTCGCGTCGCCGGGGCGCTGGCGCAGGATCAGCATCTGGGCGGCAAGCGTGGTGATCAGGTCGAGCGCACCCGCGACCCACGGGCCGAAGAGCAGGATCGCGCCCACGTCCAGGATCGACGCGATCGTCATCGTTCCGCCGCGGATCATCGGAACGGGCAGCGCCTCCGCCAGGATGAGGAGCACGAACCAGACGCCGACGCCCACGACGTCCCACCGCGTCTGCTTCACCTCCGGCCCGCCGAAGATCGCGAGAAGGACGGGAAGGGCCGCCAGGAACGACGGCAGCAGCATCCAGAGAAACCCCGGGCTCCACGCGGCGGGCTTCGCCGTAGCCTGCTTCGGCTCGACCGGCGTCACGAGCTCCGCTTCCAGTCTGCGACCCAAGGCCCCTCCCCTCGCGAATAGGATCCGCTTCCGCACGGAGTGTGCCAGGGAGCACCCCCGAGCGCCAGAGGGCAACTTCCATGCGGGACGGAACAAGCCGTGGGACGCCGGGCGGCCTTCCCCGGGGCCGCGCGTCGGGCGATCGACGGCGTCAACGAAGGAGCCGCGCCGTGTCGTCCAGGCTGAACCGGGTCATCTCCATGATCTCGTCCGCCCTGCGGAGAACCTCCGCGCGCTTCGCGCGGAGCAGCCCCTGCACGCCGAAATCCTCCACGGTGAAGGACGCCATCACGCATCCGTAGACGGCCGCGGCACGGAGCGTGCGGTCGGTGAGGCGGCCCATCCGCGCGAGCGCGCCGAAGAATCCGCCCGCGAACGTATCGCCGGCCCCGGTCGGATCGATCACGCTCTCGATCGGAACCGCCGGACAGGTGAAGTAGAGGTCGCGTCCCAGCAAGAACGCGCCGTGCTCTCCCTGCTTGATCGCCACGGTCTCCGGGCCGAGGCTCAGGATCGCCCGCGCGGCGCGGTGCGTGAGCGACTCGCCGGTCAGCTCGCGCGCCTCCTCTTCGTTGATGAGGAGGATGCGAACCCGCTTGAGAATCGCGAGCAGGGCCTCCCGCTTGTTGTGGATCCAGTAGTTCATCGTGTCGCAGAGCACGAGCCTCGGATCCTTGAGCTGATCGAGCACCTCACGCTGGAGAACCGGGTCGATGTTGGCGAGGAAGATATTTCGAAACGACCGGATTCCGTCGTGGAGCTTCGGGCGGAAACGCTCGAACACGTTGAGCTCGGTGCGCCTCGTTTCGCGCGTATTCATGTCGCGGCTGTAGACGCCCTCCCAGCGGAAGGTTCGCCCCTCCTGAACCTCCAGCCCTGAGAGGTCCAGATCCGGCTGCTCCAAGGCGCGCCGAGCCTCCTCCGGGAAATCGGTGCCGACGACCGCAACGAGCGAGACGGGAACAAAGCGCCGCGCGGCGAGAGAGAAATACGCGGCCGACCCGCCGAGGACATCCTCCACGCGCCCCGCGGGAGTCTCGATCGTGTCCAGCCCGAGGGAACCGACGACGGCGATCGCCAAGGCTACATCGACTCCGGCGCGCTCACGCCCAAGAGCTCGAGCCCGCGCCGCAACACCACCCCCGTCGCGCGGGTGAGGAGGAGCCTCGCCGCCGTGACCGCGACGTCCGGGCCGACGACACGGTGCTGGTGATAAAAGGAATGAAACTTGGCCGCCAACTCCTTGAGATAAATGGGAATGCGATGCGGCTCCCGATGCCTTGCCGCCGCCGCGACCAGCGAAGGAAACCCGGCGATTCCGCGCAAGAGAACCAAGGTCTCCGCTTCGTGCAAGAGCTCAGATCGCGCGGAATCGGGCCCCGGATCCGCCACCCCCTGCTGTCGCGCGTAGTCGAGAATATGCGCGATCCGGGCGTGCGCGTACTGGACGTAGTAGACGGGGTTGTCCTCGCTGCGCTTCACCGCCAGCTCGAGATCGAAGTCGAGAGGGCTCTCGGCGCGCCGCATCAGGAAGAAGAACCGGGCCGCGTCCACCCCCACCTCGTCCACCAGGTCTTCCAGGGTGATGAACTCGCCGGCGCGCTTGGACATCTTGACCGGCTCCCCGCCACGCAAGAGGCGCACCCACTGGATCAGGATCACTTCGAAGCGATCGCGCGGCCACCCCATCGCCTCGATCACGCCCTGCATCCTCTGGATGTGGCCGTGGTGGTCCGGGCCCAAGAGATCGATGAGCCGATCGAACCGGCGCGAGAACTTGTCGTGGTGATACGCGGCATCGGCGAGGAAATAGGTCGGCTCCCCGTTCGCCCTCACGATCACGCGGTCCTCCTGATCGCCGAAGGCGGTCGAGCGAAACCAGAGGGCGCCGTCCCTCTCCTCGCTCAGCCCCCGCTCCGCAAGCCGGGCGCGGGCCTTTTCGACCGCGCCGCCGCGATGGAGCTCGCTTTCCCGAAACCACCGATCGATGCGCGCGCCGAAGCGGGTGAGCTCCCGCTTCTGACGTTCCAGCATCCGGTCGATGCCCCAAGCGGCGAACCGCAAGCGTTGCTCGCGCTCCGGATGCGCCAGCCACTCGCGTCCCTGGGATTCCGGGATCGCGTCGGCGACCTCGGTCACATAGCTCCCCGCGTAGCCCTCTTCGGGGATCGCCGGAGCCTGGACGCCGATCCGCTCCGCGAAGCGCGTCCGGATCGAAGCGCCGAAGAGCTCCGCCTGGAGCCCCCAGTCGTTCGCGTAGAATTCGCCGCTCGCCTCGTAGCCCGCGGTGTTCAGAATCCGGATCAAGGCGTCTCCGATACTCGCGGCTCGGGCATTGACGACGTTCAGCGGTCCGGTCGGATTGGCGCTCACATACTCGATCAGGACCTTCTCTCCCCGGCCCACCGGAGAATTGCCGTAGGCGGCAGGGTCCGAGAGAATACGCCGGACGTTCGCGGCGAGCCAGGCGGGCGCCAGCCGAAAGTTGATGAACCCCGCCCCGGCGGCTTCCACGCCGCTCACCACGTCCGGCTCGATCTCCAAGGATCGGAGCAATGCGCCGGCCACCTCCCGCGGCGGCCGGCGTGCCGTCTTCGCGAGGGTGAGCGCCACCGGGGTGGCCCAGTCGCCGTGCTCCGGCTCACGCGGCACCTCGACCTCGACCCGCGCGCCGTCGGGCATCGAGAAGCCCGCGCGCGCGATCGCCCCCTCTAAGCGTTCGGCGAGGTAGGCCTCAATCGGCCACGGTTTCTCGGTGGGCATCGCCCCATAGCTTGTCTAACAGGTAGTATTCGCGCGCCCGCGCGTGAAAGACGTGCACGACGAAATCGACGTAATCGAGAAGGATCCAGCGCCGTGCCTCGTAGCCCTCGACGTGCCACGGACGGACCCCGCGGGCGCGCATCCCTTCATCGACTGCGTCCGCGATCGCGCGCGTCTGAACTTCGGACTGGCCGGTCGCCAGCACGAAGTAGTCGCACACGCCGTCGAGCTCCCGCAGATCCAGGATCAGGACGTCCTCGGCGCGCTTGGTCAGCGTCAACCGCGCCGCTTCCCGGGCGAGGTCCTTCGCTTGAATGTTCAGGACGGGAACTTGGTTCAACGCTCGCGCGTCACCGCGTACCGGACGGCGGATTGTAGGGCTTCGCGGATCTCGAGGTCGGGAACCAAGTCGAGCTCCCGCTCGGCGCGGTCCGCCAGCTCCGCGCTCCGCTTCTGGCTGTACGCGACGCCACCGTGAGCCGTGACGAACCGCACCACGTCCGACCAGTGGCCGTTCCGGAAATCGCGCGAACGAATCAGATCCTCCATGTCACGCCTCTCCCGCTCGGGCGCTTCTCGCAGCGCATTGATCAAGGGGAGCGTGATCTTTCCGCCGTCCAAGTCGTTCCCCATCGCCTTTCCGATCACGTTCTCGGCACCCAGGTAGTCAAAGACATCGTCCGTGATCTGGAACGCGAGGCCCACCGCTCGGCCGAAACGGTTGAACGCGGCGCGGCGCTTCTTGTCGGCGCCTCCCGCGCCCGCCCCCAGCTCGCAGCCGGCCGACATGAGGCAGGCGGTCTTTTCGTCGATGACCCTCATGTATTCGGTCTCGGTCAAATCGAGCCGGTTTTTCTGTTCGATCTGCCGCAGCTCTCCCTGGCTCATCCGATGAGTCGCCTCGGCCAGGAGATCCATCGCGTCGTACATTTTCCGATTCACGAGGATCGAGAACGCCTTGGAATAGAGATAGTCCCCCATCAGGATGGCCGTGTCGTTGTTGAACGCCGTGTTGACGGTGGGAAGGCCGCGGCGGAGCAGGCTCTTGTCCACGCTGTCGTCGTGAATCAGGGTGGCCGTGTGGATCAGCTCGACGACCACGGCTCCGAAGACCGCTTCGTCGGTGACCCGACCGAAACCCTTGGCGGCAAGGAGAACAAGCGTGGGGCGGAAGCGTTTTCCGTAGGCGCGATGGAGGTGGGCGCCGACCGCGCCGACCAGCCCGACATCGCAGAGAAAGGCCTGGTCGAGCTCGGTCTGAAACCGCTCGAACGGCTCCGCGATTGGGCTCCGGATAGCCTCCAGCGTCGGTGCTTCCGCCGGAAGCACTTCTGGCGCTTGTCTGCGAGCGGTCAATGGACTCCCTAGCGCATGGTTTCTATGTGGACGGGCCGTCAGCCTAGGTCCGGGATTCCCGGGTGTCAATCGAAAACCCGGCTCGGATCCGCTCCAAAAGGCGTTCCCGCGTGTTGAGCTGGGGGTTTTCCAAGACCTCCTCGAGAAGTTGATTCAAGATCCCGCCTACCCTGGGAGACGGCGGTAGATGGAGGATCGTCATGACGTCGTTCCCGTCCACGGCCAAGTCCTGAACCGAAAGGGCCTCTTCAGCCTCGAGAATCGCGTCGACGCGTGCCCGAAGCTCCTCGAGATAATGAGGAAATCCGGTCTTGAGGCCGTTTCCGATGTTGTCCGCGATTCTGAGATCGAAGAGGTCCGCGATGTGCTCCACGCCGACGCCCCGGATGAATCGCCGGACCGCGGCGTCCGTCCATTCGCGACGGTAGTCGAACATGTGGTGCCGTACGAGGTGAACCACCGTCTCCGTCATCTCACGACCGAAACGGAGCCTGGCCATCGCCTCTTCCGCCATCGCCGCGCCCACGAACTGGTGGTTGTAGAAGGTCGCCTCGCCGCCGTCGCGCTCTTCGCGGGTTCGAGGCTTCCCCACGTCGTGGAACACCGCCGCGAGCCGCACGGCGGGTTTCGCGGCCGGGGCGGCGTCACAGGTATAGATCGTGTGGAAGTAGACGTCGTACGCGTGGTACCGGTTTTGCGGCACCGCCACGCACGCTTCGAGCTCCTGCAGCCACACGCCGAGAAGCCCCGCCTGCCGCAGCACCTCGAACCCGCGCGAAGGCTCGCGGGCGCGCAGCATTTTCATGAGCTCATCCTGCACGCGCTCGGCGGCGACCCTGCCCACCTCGGTGCGCGTTTCCCGGAGCGCGCGTGTCGTGCGCTCCTCGAGCTGAAATTCCAGCGTCGCGGCGAAGCGGGCGGCGCGGATCGGGCGCAAGCCGTCCTCGCGAAAACGCTCCAGCGGTTCACCGACGGCCCGCAGGATTCCCTGATCCAAGTCGGCAAGACCGCCCGTGGGATCGACGATCCGGCCGGCCAGCGGATCCCAGGCGATCGCGTTGACGGTGAAGTCGCGGCGCTTCAGGTCTTCTTCCAGCTCGCGGACGAACGTCACCTTCTCTGGGTGGCGGGCGTCCGTGTACTCCGACTCGATCCGAAAGGTCGTGACCTCGCAGTGCCCCGCCCTCGTCGGGATCGTGAGCGTTCCGAAGCGGGCGCCGGTCGCGATCGCGTCCGGGTAAAGCCCAAGCACCTGATCCGGGGTCGCGCTCGTGCCGACGTCCCAGTCTTGGAGCGGCACGCCGCGCAAGAGCTCCCGCACCGCGCCGCCGACGAGATAGGCACGATGCCCCGCATCGCCGAGCCGGCGCAGGATCTCGAGGATGGGCGCCGGCACCTGGGAGGGATCCAAACGGACAGGGGTCATCGAAGGCGATGGTATCAGAGCGGTGCCAGACCCCGGACGATCATTCCGGGCGTTGATCAGAAGCGGCCGCGCCCGTAGCATGCGGGGCATGGACGAGCGAACCACGAAGGGGATCCCGCGCGCGGGCGTCGGGTTGGCGCTCGTGATTCCGTTCCTCCTCCTCGCGGCCGCGACCGGGCTCCGGGGTGCCGCGGAGGCCGATCCCCTTTTCCTCTCCGCGGCCGACCAGGGCTCCTGGCTTGCGGCGGACAAGGGGCTCCACTTCGCCGGCTCCCTCGCGATCGCCGCCTCCCTGCGCGTCGAAGGGCGGGCACGCGGAACGGCGCTCGCCGCCACGTTCGGCGTCGGGCTCCTCAAGGAGGCCTACGACGCGACGGTCAAGCCGCGCCGGCTCCGGCGCGGCGCGAGCTGGAAGGATCTCGTCGCGGACCTGGCGGGGGCGGCCGCGGGGGTCGCCGTGCTGAGCGCGATCGATCGTTGAGGGAGAGAGCAAGGAATCGGGAGTCAGGGAATCGATGTTTGCGTTCGCGGGCCGAAGTACCTCGTCATGGCCCGCGCAGTCGGGCCATATCGGGGCCAACGCCGAAGCACTTCACTCCATACCGCCCGGGCGGAATCCGGCTCCCCTGTGTTTTTGAACGCCAGACCTAGGTTGTGGAGGTAATCCGGCCTACTTCCATCGATCTTCACCGCCTCTCTGAACTCGTGGGGAGGGCCTCCCGGTAGCGTCCGAGGGCCGAGTAGGAGATACCCAGGTTCGTCCTGGTCCCCGCTCGGTTCGGACTCCGCCGCAGGGCCTCGGTGAGAAGGGGGACCGCCTCGGCATAGCGACCCATGCCAACAAGTGTCGCCCCTCCCATGGCCCAATATCGCGGATTCGCCGGCTCCGTCCGGAGCAAGAGATCGACGTAGGCCATGGCGCTACCATAATCCCCACGATGACGGTAATAGTGGGCGAGCAACTCGTAGGCGTACCACCGGGCGAAGTCTGTAATTCTGGCATGGGGACCGACCAGGGTTTCGTACCTTCTCGTCCCTGCCCTATCACTTGCGTTCACGAGCACAAAGGCTAGGAGCGATCCGAGGCTGATGCCCAGGACGCTCACCCGGATCAGCTTCCCACCCGAAGCGCAGAGCGACCGACCGGCCCAAATCCCGAAAACCCCCAAGGGTAGGATCAGCAGGGAGGTCAGGTCCCAATCCTGAGCGGCTGCGACAGGAAGAACGAGGGCCAGGGCGCCCAAGAGACCGGCGCCGCTGGCGATGCCCAGGAAGGCGCCGGGTGAACTGGCTTCCGGGACCCGCCCTCGGCGCTGCACGATGCCCGCCAAGAGTAGGAGTAGCGGTACAGGTACAACGAGGAGCATAACGTTCGCGAGATCGATCGCGTGACCAAGCGACACGATTTCGTAGGGCCTCATTGTGCTAGTTGCTACCGGGCCGACCCGCGCGGCGCCCGTGGCGAGCTCGAAGGTATGAAGCCACTGCGCCGGTCCGCTTCCGAGTAAGACTAAGAGCGTGGCAGGGAGCGCTACGGCCAGCCCGATCAGGGCCGCTCGACGAACCTGAGACACCGGTCCACGGAGAATGAGAAATAGGAGCGACGGCGCGAGGTACAGCGTGACGAGGTGGGACGCCACGGCCACGGCGAACGCAAGGACAAGGAGGAACAGCCCTCTTCCGCGTCGAGCGCACCGAAGCCCGGCGAGGAGGTACGCCAGGATCGCGACAGCGACAGGAGGGTAGCTCTCGATATAGCCGTAAAACAGCCCCGTGGCCCCCATGGTCATGAGGAGCAGGAACGCGGTGACGAATCCCCCGCCTCCGAGGGCGATTTCGCGCGCGATCCCCCAGAAAATGACAGCGGTCACAGCTCCGCACGCGATCGACACCATCGCCAGCGTGGAGGAAAGGACAGGGGCGCCGAGTTGTCGCAGAGCTCCGGATGCCGTCTGCCAGATGGCCTGGGCGAGCGGCTCCGTTGGCGCGGAAAGATCCCCCTCCCTGAGCCCGTAGAGCCAGATCATTCCGTCGCCTAGAAAATGGGTGCGTGTGCGCAGCAACCAGAGTATCGCGGCGTACCCGGCAAGGAGCGCGAACCTAGGTCCAGCGGTAATTCTCAGGATTTCATGGAGCGGGTGATCCCCCGGAGGAACTTGCCGAGCCGGCGGCTTGAAGGCGACCACTGCTGAAGCGGCGACCCCAACGCCGAGGAGTGTGAAGACCAGGAGCTTCCCGGGCAGAGCAAGAAAACCCGCGAGGTGAATCCCCCACGCGCCCGGACCAGGGGATCCGCTCGCCACAAAGATCGCACACACATAGAGGAGGGCCCCTGCGGCAAAGAAAAGATACCCAGCGCGATGGCTCACGGCGCGCGCATCCATAGAGTGTGCCGGCTCCGGCGATGCAGCCTCCAGGCGCGCTACAGACCGTCTTTGCCGGGGAGCGTGATCGTGAACCGCGCGCCGGAGCCGGGAATGTTGCGCGCCGCGATCTTTCCGCCGTGGTTCTGGACGATGCGATAGCACGTGGACAGGCCGAATCCATGCCCCTCCGGCTTCGTCGTGAAGGAAGGCTCGAAGAGCCTTGCCATCGCTTCGGCCGGGATGCCGGGTCCGTTGTCCTCGACCGCCAGCTCCACTTCCCCCGCGGCCGATTTCAACCGGGTCCGGATCACGATGCGGGGCAGACCCGTCTTCGCGCTCAGCATGGCGTCGGCGGCGTTGCTGAAAAGATTCATGAAGACCTGCTGAATCTGGCCTGGGTCCAGATTCATCACCGGCAAACCCTCGAACAGCTCCAAGCTGAATTCGATCCGCTCGTATTTGTTCTGCGGCGTGATGAACTCCACCGTGCGGCGGATCACGTCGTTCAGCCGCGTGGGCTGCTTGCGCACCTCCTTGTGCGAAAAATCGAGGAGCCCCTTCGTCAGCACGGTCATGGCGCTCGCCTGCTCGAATATGATCCGCGCGCTCTCCTGGGTCCGCTCCGGGCTCATCGATCCGATCCCCATGAGGAAGAATTGAGCCCGCGCGGAAATCGCAGCGAGTGAGTTGTTCAGCTCGTGCGCGACTTCGGCCGCCATTTCCCCCTTCGCCGCGAGACGCTCGGAGCTGACCAGCTCGTCCTTGGCCTTCTCCAGCTCGATGTACTTCGCGCTCGCCTCCTTGATCAGGAGCAGGGGGACGAAGAAGAAGATGAGCCCGAAAAAGCCGATCGCCATGTAGGAGACGACGACGAGCGGCGAGAGAAAGAAGAGCGCCGCCGAGGAGATGAGCGAGTTGTAGTAGATGTACTCCTCGCGCCAGGTGTGGAAGAGCTTCCTGCGCGTGCTCAAGGCGACGGCCCCCGCGACCAGGATCGTGTTCACGACGAAATAGGCGATGGACGCCGCGACCCAGGGAACGATGAGCGAGACGCTGAGGGACTCCACCGGCAGGTTTCCCTGACCCGCGAGGGGAACCCCGCCCAGGCGGGTATAGACGACGCCCGCCGCGGAGAGCGCGAGCACGTTCTGCCCGGCGTTGAAAAGCGCCTTGTACCAGATGCGGCGGGAGAAAAAGACGTTCGCGAGCAGGAAGGCGATCGCGGCGATCCAGACCGCGGGCCGGAATCCGAGGAGCACGAGCAGGCTCAGATCGACCGTGGAAGCCATGCTCTCCATGGCCTTCCCGGTGATCGTGGAAATCCAGAGACTTTCGGCGAGCAGGCTGACGAGGATCCACGCGGCGATGTGGATCAGGCCCAGCGACCAGAATTCCGGGAACGCGGAGGCGAGGACCACCGCGCCGGCGGCGATTACGGCGCCGACGTAGAGGATGAGCCCGCGACTCAGGAGGCGTCCCTCGGGACCGAGTGGAGCGGCGCGTCGGTCACGCCCCGCACCCTAACCCCCGCTCAAACGAGCGTCAACGGGATTCCCCGCGGGGAAGCAGCTCGCGGGGGTCGAGCGGCTCCGTGCGCACTCCGCGGGGGAGGCTCAGGGAGAGATCGCGCGGGTTGGCCCTGGACAAGATCGTGAGGGCGCGGAACTCGACCTCGACCGAATCCTCATCTCCCGCGGCGCTGACCCAACGAGGAAAGCCGGTCGCGGGATCGGCCGCGATCCATACGGAAACGCTCGATGCCGAATCCTCCATGGCGGAGCGGCGGACCCGGTATCCGTCCCTGAGCGCGCCCCCCGCGAGCCTGCGCTCGGACACGGCTCGAAAACCGCTGTCCAGCACCCGCTCGGGTTCCGTGATGAGCTGTCGCATGCGCGCCGGGGCGCGGTCCCACCCGGCACGATAGAGGACCTTCTCCGAAGGCCGGTACACGAGAAACGATCCCCTCTCGCGGTCCACGACGATGTCCTCGCCACCGCGCTCCTCCGATCGAAAGCGCAGGCCGCGGCCCGGAAGGAACCAGATGCGTCCGCTCGTGCGCTCGTCCGGGCCGCCGAAGGGGTCGGTCCTCCGGATGAGAACGCGCGATTGGATCTCCGGCGCTCGGAGCATGCGGGCGAGCATCCGGTCCACCGCCTCGTGCGGCGAGGACGCGGCGGGTTGGGCCGACGCACGGGGCGCGGCGGGCGCCTTGGCCGCCGCGCCGGCGGCCAGCGCCATGGCAACCGCGACCGCGGGCAGCCGGGCAAGGCCGCACCGGAAGGCGCGGGTCGGGAAGGGTGGGCTCCAGGGCTTGCGGGTCACGGTTCGACGGTCTCCTCCGAGAGGCCCAGTAGCCAGCGGACGAGCGAACGCCCGCCGGGTCGATCCAGCGCGAGGATCATCCACCCCGCCTCGGTCCGGGGCGCGTAGCGGATTCTCGAGGCGTCGGCCGGCGCGTGATCCTCGACCTCCAGACGAACCACGCTGCCAGAGAACGACCACTCGATCCACCTTGGAATGCGCCCCGCCTGAAAGCGCCGGGCGGGTCCGTAGCGGACCGAAATCAGATCGTCCCGGTCGCGCGCGCGCCGCAGCGTGAGCCTCGAGGGATCCGCGCCGGGCCCGATCTCGAGCGTGAACCGGCACTCCTCCCCGAGGCGGCCGCGCCCCCCGGAGCGATCGAGCCCGAGGCTCCCGCGAAGCGTCCAGCCCTTCCCCGACTCCTGGAGCTCCGCGTGCTCGAGCGCCTCCCGCACCCAATCGGGGCTCATGTCCCACGGGGTGGCGATGAAGCGTAGCAGGCGAGCCTCGATCCCTTCCTCTCCGCGGAGCGAGCCCGCGACGCCGGTTCCGTAGCGCCGGACGATGATGTAGAGCGAGTCCCCCTGGAGCGAAGCGTCGAGCGCGCGCGAAGGCCCCACGTATCCGACCACCGCCAGGCTCTCCGCGTTCTCGGCCCAGCGGACGCGCGCCCTGCCGCGTCCCCGTTCGGCCCGGCGGACCGAAATCGCGCCCACGCCGCGGGTCGGACCATGAGCCGCCGCATAGGCCGCGAGGAGCCGGTCGCGCGCCGAAGCCCCCGAGCTCGGCTTGGCGAGCCGCGCGCAGCCCGCGAGGAGCAACGCGGCGGCGAGCGCCACGAGAGACGCGGACCGCGATGCGGCTTGCGCTCCGCGGGCAAAGCGGGCACGCTGCGCGCCGTGTCGCAGGAAGCGCTCGAGGAACTGGTGGTGTGGCGCCCCGGCAAGGGGCATCTTCCGGAGACGGCGTGGTTCGGGATCCCGACGCGCCGCGGCGGCGTGAGCATCGGCCCATACGCTTCGCTCAATTTCGGGCTCGAAGTGGGAGACGAGCGCGAGGCGGTGCTCCGGAACCGGGCGATCGCATTCGGGGCGCTCGGGATTCCCGGCCCGGGGCCCCTGCGGCTGCACCAGGTCCACGGGACCCGGATCGTCGAGCCGGACGACGCGCCGTGCGAAGCGGACGGATTCATCGTCCGCGCCGGGGACCCCTGGGTCGCGGTGTCGGCCGCGGACTGCGCCCCGGTGGCGCTGGTCGCGCGGAGCGGCGCCCGGGGCGCCCTTCTTCACTCGGGGTGGCGTGGTACCCGCGGCCGGATCGCGGCCCGCGCGGTCCGTCTCCTCGCGGCGCGAGGCGTTCCCGTCGGGGAGATCCTCGCTTCGATCGGCCCGTGCATCCATGCCTGCTGCTATCCCATCGGGCCGGAGATCGCGCGCGATTTTCCGGGTCAGGTCCTGAAACCGCACGCGGCGGGCACCGCGCTCGACCTTCCGCTCGCGATCTCCCTCGCGCTTCGGGCGGAGGGGGTTCGCGAGGACGCGATCCTCGTGGCGCAAGAGTGCACCTCGTGCGAGGCCGGAAGCTTCTACTCCCATCGGCGGGACCGCGGCGTCACGGGCCGCCACTGGGCGCTCTTTCACCTCGCGACTGCCGAATAGACGTTCCCTCGTCCACCCCGGCCGGCGCGCGGGCGCGCCCCAGGATGCTGCGCTCCGAGCGGAAGAACGCCTTCCTTCCCAGAAACCCCAAGAACAGGCCGAGAATCGCTCCCCCCAGGACGTCGCTCGGGTAGTGGTCCCCGACGTAGATCCGCGACAGGGACACCACCGAGGCGAGGGCGTACGCAGGGATCGCCGCCTGCGGAATCGCCGCGGCCGCGACGGGCGCCGCCGCGAAGAAGTTGCTCGCGTGGCTCGAGGGGAACGACCAGGAGGTCCGCACCCCGAACAAAGGCTTGGCGTCGTGGAGCGACACCGACGGGCGCGCCCTGCGGAAGACCGGCTTCAGCACGTGGCTGCTCAGCTGGTCGGAGGCGGCGATCGTGAGCGAGAGCACGACCACGGCGATCGCGCCGCGGCGTCCCCGGAGCAGGAACACCAACGCGAAGAGCGCGAGGAGGGGAACCTTCCAGCGCCCGGGGTCGGTGAGCGCCATCATGACGGGATCCAGCCATCGATGATGCATCCCGTGGTGGATCGCCCGGAAGAGCGCGGCGTCCCAGTCGGCCAGCATTCCTGCAGCGACTAGAAGTCCGCGCCGAGGGTCACGAAGTGGTGCGACTCGCGGGCCGGACGCTGGAAATTCGTCGCGCGGCCGAAGTCGTATCGGAGGATGAAATAGCCCAGGTTCACGCGGGCGCCTGCGCCGAAGGCGAAGAGCAGATCGTCGGAATGGAACCCTCCCTCGTGCGTGAAGAAGCGCGGGGTCTGCCCCTTCTGCCACGCGCTGGCCGCGTCCAGGAAGATCACGCCGTTGATTCCGCCCAGCGTGATCCGCCCGGGCCAGCCGAAGCGGAGCTGCTCGATGAGCGGGAAGCGGAACTCGAGGTTCCCCAGGAGCGCGTTCGATCCCCTGAGGTCGCCGTAATCGACGCCGCGGAAGGTGAACGCTCCGCCGAATCGGAAGAGCCTCGGGTCGCGCCCGAAGCTCGATCCCGCGATGAGCCGCTGCGCGAACGCGTAGCTGTGGTGGAGGTTCGTGTAGCGCCGCCAGTCCATCATGGCCGTCGTATAGGAAACGTCCCCGAACGCGTGCTCCACGGTGTAGCTCGAGCGGCCGCCGTTGATCGGCCCCGTGGATCCGTAGAGGGCGTTGTCGGCGACCAAGGCCGCGTTCGGCGCGACGTAGAGATAGGTCTTGTCCTTCGCCTGCTGCGAGACGGTGCCCAGATCGTAGTTATAGAGAAGGACGCCTTTGTCGAGCGCCGCGGCCTCGACCCCGTATTCGACGCGCCGGAACCGGGTGA
This sequence comes from Candidatus Eisenbacteria bacterium, assembly GCA_005893275.1. Classification (NCBI taxonomy): domain Bacteria; phylum Candidatus Eiseniibacteriota; species Candidatus Eiseniibacteriota bacterium. The sequence continues at coordinate 73,694 of VBOW01000014.1, forward strand.
ACGGCCACGAGAGGAGGAAGGCCCCGCCGCGGTAGACCTGGCTTTCGACCTGATCGCTGCTTGGGGAGGAAAAAAGCAGGAGATCGGTCCGGTACTGGAACGCGGCGACCGTATAGTTCGTTCGATGGGCGAGGTTCGAGTACGCCAGGTAGATGTCGGAATTCGCGAGATCGCCGAAGAGATTGAGCGCCGCGAGAATGTTGTGGTTTCCGAGCACGTCGCTGAAGGACATGACTGTCGATCCTGCGAAGCCGATGTTCGACGCGAAGAAGGCTCCCCCGGAAACGTAGTCGCGGGAGAACTTCGGCCGATAGGGAGCGTGCCGGAACGTGGTGCTGTCCACGAGCGGCTCCCGATAAGCCTGGCGCACATAGAGGGCGAGGGTCGTGTCCTGGACAGACGCGCGCGTCGTGTCCGCGGCAGCGCCCGCCGCTTCCGGGGCAGTCACCTCCGGGGAGGGCCGGTCCGGCGCGGGAAGCGGATCCTGCGCGCCCCGGATGGGATCGGACACCCCCTCGGACGTTCCAGCCTGGGCCAGAAGAGGCGCCTCGGAAAAGTGCGCGGCCACGACAGGGGGCGATACGAGGAATTTCGGCACGTCGCGGATCGAGTAGATGTCCCAGCCGCCGCGCGCGAACGCCGAGAAGAGGAGGCGCTTCCCGTCGCGCGAGAGCGAGACGCACGGGCTCTCCGGAACGATGCCGGAGACCCCGGACAACAGGTTGGAGAGGCGGACGGCCTCACCGGTCGCCAGGTCCATGCGGAAGATGTTCGGAACCCCGAAACGATCGGAGACGAACACGATCGACGAGCCGCCCGGCCCCCATTGCGGCGAGATGTTCGACCCGTGCTGGTTGGGGAGCACGGTCACCTTGCCGCTCCCGACCTCGAAAATCGCGATCCGGAGCTTCCCGAAGATGAGCCTCTTCACGTCGGTGTCGGGGCCCTGGTCGGTCGCGAACACGATCCGGGTCCCGTCCGGAGACCAGGACGGATCACGAATGGCGTACTTTCCCCCGAGCACCTCGCGCAGATTCTTGCCGTCGACGTCGCTGATATAGAGCTTGGAGTGGCCCTCCTTCAGGCCGACGAAGGCGAGCCGCCGCCCGTCCGGAGACCAGGTCGGTGAGTAGATCGCGTCGAGCCCGAACTTCAGCTTCTCCTTTACCTTTCCCGACGGAATCTCGATCAAATAGATCGCGTCCTGCCCGCCGATCTTGGCCGGCACCGCGATCTGGCTCTCATCGGGGGCCCAGGCGATCGAAGTGTTGAAGAAGCGAAGCGTCTCGAAGCTCCCGGTCCGCTCTCCCTCGACGAGCTTCTTGAACACCCTGCCGTCGAGCGCGGATGCGAGATAGAGGTCGTTGTACATGCTGCGGTCGGAGATGAAAACCATCTGCGTACCGGTGGGAGAGACCGAGGGCGCGACGTTGAAGTTGGACAGGTCCCGCTCGGCATCCGTCAGCTTCGTGGCGATCCGGTCGGCCTTGTCGTAATCGGCAATCTGGGGCAGGTATTCCTTGCGGACCGACTCGGTCCACTTCTTGGACAGCACGTCGACGGAGAGCCCGGTCGAGGACTCGAGCGCTTTGTCCAGGCTCCCCAGGCGCCGGGTCCTCTTGAGAATTTCACCGATCTTCTGGATGCCGTAGGTATCGGCGATGAACTCGAAGATCGACTGCCCAAAACGGTAGACCCGGATGTCCCCCACGTATTCCAGCGTGCGGATCTGGGTCAGGTAGCCCTCGAGCGAGGCATCGCGGAGCCACATCTTGGTGTTGGTGTCGATCTCCGCGATCGACAGGTACTCTGCCATCCCTTCCATGAACCACAGGGGCGGCGAGGATGCGAAGGGATTCCCGACGAGGCCCTGGCGGTCCCCGAACAGAATATCAACCTGGAACGCGTGAACCAGCTCGTGGGTCAGAACGTGGTCCAGCTCCCCGTAGGAGCCGGTGAACGGAAGAAACACCCGGCGCTTGAGGAACTCGGTGACCCCACCCGTGCCGACCCCGATCAGCTCGGGGGTGATGTTGGTCTGCTCGAAGTCCGTGTGCGAGGCGTAGAGGACGAGCGGAACCTTGGCCTTGATTTGGTGATCGAGCACGCGGCTGAGCCTCTTGTAGGCCCGCTCGGCCATGACCGCCGCGTCCTGGACCGCTTCCTCTTCACCCCGATAGTAATAGACGTCGAAGTGCTCGGTCTTGAGCACCGACCAGTGGAAGTCCTTGTAGTGGACCTTGTTTTGGCCGAAGTACTGCGCGGCGGAGGGAGCGGGCGCGGCAACCCCCCCCAGCCCGAGGAGCAGCGTGACCGCGAGCCGCGCGCGGCGTCGTGACACGCTCGAGTCCTCCGGCCGACTGCTCCTATTCATGTTGCCGTCCCTTCCTGAGTTCCGGCGAGCGCGGCCGCCCTCGCGGCATCCAGCGCCGCCCCCGAGACGTGCGCCGGGATCGCTCCCTGGGCCGACTCTGGCCGGCCGCCCCCCTTTCCGCCGTACTCGCGGCAAAGCCGCCCCAGAAGATCGCCCACCGACATTGTACCCGCTGGCGCCGAAAAGTGCGCCCTCGGCGTCTCGCCTCCCGCCAGGAGCAACGCGATGGCCCCCCGACCCGCGATGAGCGAGGCCAGGGTCCCGATCTCGCCGGAGTCCCGGTCGGGAAAATGCCGCGCCACAACCGGACCGCGAGGGCCCTTCGGTGCCGCCTCGATCAGCGCCGCGGCTTCGCGCGTGAGCTCGGACAGGAGCAGCGGCTTGAGCCTCCGGTCGAGGCGCTCGCGCTCCGCTTTGAGCCGCGCCACGGCGCTCGGGAGGTCGCCCTCCCCCGCCGTGAAGGCGAGCGACAGCTCGCGCAGGAGCCGCGCCCGCTCCCTCTGGCGCCGGAGCGCCCGCCCGCCGCAGACGAACGCCACGCGGGTCCCCCCTTTGTATTTTTCCGCCGAGAGAACGACCACCATGCCGACCTGGCCGGCCCGGCCCACGTGGGTGCCGCCGCACGCGGACCAGTCGAACCCACGCACCTCCACGACACGCACGAGTCCTTCCACCGCGGGGAGCTTGCGGAGCGGAAACCGACCGACATCCTCGCGCGGGACCCGGTGGACCAGGATCTCACGATCTTCCCACACCACCTCGTTCGCCCGGTCCTCCACGTTGCGAAGGATGTCCGCGTCGGGCCCCGGATGGGCGACGTCGATCGAAACCTCTTCCGCTCCGAGATGGAATGAGCGCGTCTCGGCCCCGGCGACGGCGAGGAACGCTTGGGAAAGGATGTGCTGGCCGGTGTGCTGTTGCATGTGGTCGAATCGCCGCGCCCAGTCGAGCGAGCCTTGTACGCGGGTGCCGGTCGCCACCGATCCCTCCACGCGGTGCCACACGCGCCCGTCTTCCTCGGATACGTCGACGACCGGGATCGCGTCGATCAGGCCGCGGTCCGCGGGCTGCCCCCCTCCCGCGGCATAGAACGCGGTTTGATCCAGCTCGATCCAGGTCGCGCCGTCCCGCTCGACCGAATGGAGCACGGTGCCTTCGAAATCGCGAATGGTGGAGTCTTCGTCGTAGAGAAGCCGGGTCAAATACGGAACCTCGGGATTGTGCCGAGCCGGGCGGGATCACGGGGATCATACCCTGGCCGGCTCCCCGGTCGCAACCGGGAGCGCGCGGAGTGCGGTCTTTGATGCGAGGGAGTTAGCGCGTCAGCGCGACGTTCCGCTGCTCGATCAGGTCGGCGATCGATTCGGTGAGGCCGCGAAGCTCGGCGAGGTTCATCTCGAACTGCTCATCGTGCTTGTAGGCCTTTTCGAGCTCGTGAACGAGCCGATGCAGCCGGTCGATATGCTCCACGATGTCACGGTCGATGCCGGCGACCGGGTCCACGACGCCGTCGGTATACGCGCGCTGCCCGGGCTCGATCACGATCGCGCCGGCGAGAAACTCCAGCTTGCGGGCGCTTCCATCCAATTCCTCGAGAAAGTCGGAGAAGTCCTCACGAAACTGCCGGCTCTCGATCCGTTCCAGCCTGTGCGCCTCCGCGTTCAGGTGCTCCGCCACGCTTGCCCGGAACCGCCTGTCATCTTCGCGACGCTGGGAGGGCTCCAGATATCCGCGATACCCCGGAACGTGACGTGCGACGTTCTCGACCCCATCCAACGTTGCGACCTTCGCCTGGCGCGTGCGTGGCATCCGGTCTCTCCTCCTCACGATTGCAGACTGCAATCTCCGACAACCCAATCTCGATCGCGTACGCTGCCGGCGGCAACTTTCCCGCCACCCGCCCGAACCGTTCCGCGAGCGGCCGTATCTGCTTCCCACGGTCGCGGATCCCGCCACAGGGTCCGGGCGATCCGAGCCTTAGACCCGCGGCCCGGCATGGGGATTCCGCAACTCCCATGCCACGGGGCGGGAGCGCCCTCTAGGGAACGGCGACCCGCACGGCGTACGGAGTTTGGAGGGGGATAGACGACCGTAGGATGGCGCCCGACCGGTCGATGCAAAGAACGCGGTCCGAGCGGAGATCGGCGACCCAGCACGATCCGTCGACGGGATCGATCTCGAGACCGTAGGGCTCGACCCCGCTCACGGCAGCGAGCGTCGCGCCCGCGCGCGCGAGGCGGCTCACCCGGCCTGATCCGAAGCCGGGAGGGCCCCGCTCGCTCAACCAGAGATCCCCGCTCGATGCATCGACCGCGAGATCGGCGACGTTCGAGAGATTCGTGCGCACGAGGGTCGAGGAGCTGTCGGCCGGGTTGAGATAGAAGAGACTTCCCACGTCGCTCTGACGCGTCGCGACCCACGCGCCCCCCGTCGATTCGTCGAGCGCGATCGCGCGGATCGAACCGGCGCCCAACCCCCACGCGTGCGTGAGGACGATATCCTGGGCGCGAAACCGGTAGACAACACCCTCCTCGTTCCCTACCCAGACGGAGGGATCGAGGGTGCCCGCCTCGACAACCCGCGGGTTCCCGACGGCGTCGATCGAGCGCAGGGGCGTGGCGTCGTTGATGTTGGGACCGAAGGAGACCACGCGTTGCTCCGAGAGAGACACGACCCAACCGATGCCCCGACTTTCCGAAACGGACAGGTCCCCGGGGGCCCCAATCGAAAGGACCGCGCCGATGGTGGCGCCGTCCTCCGACTTCCGTAGCACGAGCCCGGCGGCCTCGGCCGCGAGCCAGATCACTTCCCGTGTCCGGTCGAGCTCCAGATCGACGTAACTCTCGTCGCCGGGGCGCTCGAAGAGCAGGTCCCGCCCATCGGGCGCAAGCCGCGAGAATGCCGGGCCGCCGGCCTCGAGCACGAACACGCGCCTCACGCCGGGCGTGGCCGTGTCCGGGGGGCTGACCACGCTGTCTCCGGTCGCCAGGTGGGCGATCAGGCGATACACATACGTCGAGTCGTTCACCACGGAGCTGTCTTCCCCCGCGCTCGCGGCGGGGTTGTAATCGGCGAAGCCCAGCGGCCGGGGCGCTTCCCCGGGCTTCCAGCGTTGCACGCGATAGCCGGAGACTCCCTGGACCGCCAGCGCCGTCCATCGAAGCTCCACGACACCGTCGGCGGCGATGGCGTTGAACCCCGTGAGCGCGCCCTGCGTCGCCGTGTTCTTGGGATCGAGCGGGTTGAGCCGCTCGCGGGTCGTGCAGCCGGAGACGAGAAGGGTGACCGTCAGGAAGAGTCTCATGCCCGGTCTCACCGCGTCGAGCCGCTCACGAGGAGGAAGAGGCCCCCGGTGAAAAACACCTGCCCCACCCCGAGCGCGACGAGCGAGAGGTGGTCGTAGCGCACCGCGCGGTCGAAGTAGCTATCCAGCAGGCGGCGATCCGAGGACTGCAAGTATCGCTCGTACCACTGGTCCCCTTCGCGGCGCAGGAGCGCGGCTGCGCCCGTCAGCCCTGCGCCCACACCCACGAGGCTCCACTGGAGCCAAGGGCGCCGGTAAACCGGCGGCCGTCGAGCCGGAGCGGCGAGGGTCTGGGCCACCCGTCGTAAGGAAACGCTCGCCGACCCGGACGCCCGCCCGAGATCCAGGAGGGAATCTCCCGAGACCGTCGTATCCGCGTGATCCGGCGCGCGAAAACGGAATCGATTCCCCTCCAGCAGCGCCGGTCCGATTCCGAGCGGCGTCTCGCCGAGGAGCGAGTCTCCCCCGGCCGCGAAACGGAATACCTGTGCGGGCTCGGGCGCGCTCCGCAGCATGACGCGGGGTCTCAAATCCAGGAACACGCGCGCTGTGACGCCGGGGCGAATCGTCGCCTGCGCCGCGTCGGAGGCATTGTCGAAGTGACGCGGATCGTCGGGAAGCGCGCGGACGCGGACGGTCTTCGCCGGGAGCCAGATCGGTCCCAAGGGGGAGCGCCCGGCCTCAACATCGTCGATGAGGATGAGCAGACCGGGGGGCGCGGTCTCGACGAAAAGGGCCCCGGCCGAAGAATCCGGGGGCGCTAGCTCGCGCTGGAGGTAGGAGCCGGCGAGAGCTTGGGACGGGGATGCGACAAGGACCGCGGCGGCCAGAGCCGCCGCGTAGCAGGCCTTGCGTTCCTCGCCTCCAAATCGGGGCCTAGTAGTCGAAACCCACGTAAAATTCGCGCTCCCAACCCGGCTTGACCCTCTGAAAATCCGTCTGTCGGGCCAGATCGTAGCGCAAGACGAAGTAGCCGCCCAGGCTCATCCTCAGCCCGAGGCCGAAGCTCCCCTTGGGGCGCGGGAATTTTTCGAACTTCTCCCAGGCGTTCCCCGCGTCGGCGAACACCGCTCCCTCGATCCCCGGAAGCTCGAGCGATTGGAGCGGAACCCCGAGGACCAGCCTGTCGAACAGAGGGAACCGGTACTCCGCGTTGACCAGGTACATCCGCGTCCCGTAGAGGCTCCGCCGTCCATACCCGCGCAAGGAGTAGGAGCCGCCCATCGCGAATCGCTGCGGATCCGCCCCCGAGCTCACGCGCGACTGGAGCCTCAAGGCTACGGTCGTCCACTGGCTCATGCGCAGGTAGCGCCTGAGATCCGCGCTCACCATCACGTTTTCGGTCCGTCCGTTGTTCCAGTTGGTCGTGAGCGCGCCGGTCAGGTTATACCGGGCGCCGTCGCGCGGCCCCGTCGAGAACCAGAGCGCGTTGTCCCGGACCAAAGACAGGGAGTGCGTCGTGAGGAATCCGCGACGCGACGTTCCGAAGTCGCGCACCTTCTCGTCGTAATAGGCTTGCGCCGTACCCTCGATGCGGCTGAATCGTGAAAAGGGGTAGCTCGCGAGGATGGAAGCTCCCGCTTTCCGCTCGAAGTACTGCGCCCCGATCGCGTCTTCGTAGTCCCCCGCCGTGTGGAACACGCCGAGGCCGTAGTTCCAGCGGTGCTGAAGGTTGATGTACCAGGCCCCTCCGCTCATCCGGGAGAGGATCTCCGAGGTGGACTGGGCCGTGTTTCCCAACTGGAAGTAGAACAGATGGTTTCCCAGCAAATCGCTGACCGCGCCTTGGAGCCCCTCGCCGATGTTCTCGGTCGGCTCCACGGCGATCCCGCCCTGGACGAGGTCGAGCCCGTAGCGGGGCTCGTAAGGCATCGGGTGCTGCGTCGAACGCGCGAGCGTGTCTTCCCACCGCCATGGCGACGGCACGTCGACGGTCTCGAGCGAGAAGGAGTCCACCACCTGATCGGGGACGGGCATCTGGTACACGGCGAAGCCGCCGCGACGGTAGCCCGTGAAGAGAATTCCCTTGCCGTCCGGGAGCCACGAAGGGTCCATGGCCGCACCAAGCAGCCGTTTGAACCGCCCGCCGTCCCCGTTGGGGTTCACGGCGTAGAGGTCCGACGATCCGCTTCGGTCCGAAGCAAATGCGATCCGGCTGCCGTCCGGGGACCAGGCCGGCGTTTGATCCGTCCACGCGCCGCACGTGAGGTAGCGGATCGCAAGGGTCTCCGTATCGATGAGGAAAAGATTCTGGTGGCCGTCGGCGCCGAACCGCGTCCGGTCCGAGCTGAACGCGATCTGCTTTCCGTCGGGCGACCACGTCGGATCGAGGTCGGTGTAGAAGTCGTTGGTGAGCCGGCTCAGCACCTTCGTCGTGCGGTCGAACACGTAGAGGTCCATCTGCCCCGAAGGCTTGAGCCCGGCAACGGCGATCTTCGTTCCCTCCCGATTCCAAGCCGGCGACGAGAGGGCGATCAGGTCATCGAGATACTCGCGGACAAGAACCTTCTTGGCCGTCACGTCGTAGACGAAGAGCGCGTCCCGCTCGTTCCACTTCGAGACGAACGCCAGCTCCCCCTTGCGGGAAACATCGATGCGGCTTTGGAAGGGATGGAACGATTCGAATTGCGCCGCGCGCTGCCCGCGCACCACCGAGCGAACGTCCTGCTCGCGCCCGCGCCACGATGCGCTGTAGATGTTCGTGTAGCCGCTGCGCGCGGAGATGAAGAAGTAACGGCATCCGCCGAAGAGCGTCGAATCAGGGACCGCGACCGGTTTCAGATTCACTCCCTGCGAGCCGGCGCGTTCCTCCCCCGCCAGCGCGAGCGTCATCCGGTCCTTCACCTCGGGAAAATACTGCCGCTTCAGACGGTAGATCCAATCGTCGGAGAGCCGGCGCGTCGGGACCCCCGTCACGCGTTGGAGCAGCTTCTCGAAACGGTCGTCCTTGTAGATTTCCGTGTAGAGACGCCTCAGCGCGTCATCCCCGTAGGTCTCGCCGATGTACTGGCAGAGGCTCTGCCCGAGCTTGTAGACCGCGAACGTCCCGTTGTACCGCCACAGGTCCTGGATGCCCGGAAGGCGATCCTCGAGGACCATGTCGCCCACCACCATGGTTCCCTGCGAGTCCCACGAGGTGGACCAGTACTCCGCGAGCCCCTCGGAGAACCAAAGCGGTGGCACGACATAGGAGGCCTTGCGGTGCTTCTTGTACACCTCCTCCAAGATGGAGAGCTGGAAGACGTGCACCAGCTCGTGATGGATCACATGGCGAAATTCGGCGAAGGATCCCGTGTAGGGGAGCACGACGCGACCCTTCGAAAACTCGGTGAACCCCTGCACGCCCTCGGGAAGGGAGTACGGGCTCACGTTCGTCTGCTCGAAATGCTGGTGCGAGGAGTAGACGATGAGCGGGATCGAGCGCGAGACCTCGTGCTGGAACTTGCCTTTCAGATCTTGATAGCTCTCTTCCGCGAGCGTGAGCGCCACGCGGGCAAGCGGCTCTTCCTCCGGATAGTAGAAGATCTCCACGTGATCGCCGCGAAGCGTCAGCCATTGAAATGAGTTGTAATGCACCTTGTTCTTCCCGAACGCGAAGGACTGGGCGTGCGAGAGAGCCGGCGCGAAAGCAGAGGTGGACGCGATCGCGAGGAGACCGACGAGGAGCCTAATCTTCTTCATTCGGGTGCGGCCTCGGAGTAAGACCCGCCCGGCGAGACGACTCGAGGGAGAATGCATCAAGTAGTATACCAGCGCCGCGCGTCCGGACCAAGAAGGTTCGGCCGCCGGAGCGCGCAATTATACGGATATACCGTAGACGGGCTCTCCCGCCACCCACACCCGCCTGACCTTCGCCCGGTGCAGGCTCTGCGGATCCATCCGCAGCAGATCCTGGTCGAATACGACCAAATCCGCCCCCCAACCGGGCTCGATCCGCCCGAGCGGCGTCCGCCAGCCCGCCATCCGATTGGGCTCCTCGAGATGCGCCTTGAGGGCGCGCCCGAGCCCGATCCTCTGCTCGGGGTGAAACGCTTCGGATTCCGGCTCACCGCCCCTCCGGCGGAGCAGCGCCGCCTGTAGGGCGAGGAGCGGTCCGGCGCGATCGTAGGGAGCGTCGGACCCGAAGAGAAGCCGCGCGCCCGCGCGGGACAGCGTCCTCCACGCGTAGGAGCGGCTCGTGCGGGCGCCCCATTTGCGCGCGGCGACCTTGCGGTCGGTGACCTGATGGATGGGCTGAACCGATGCGAGAACGCCAAGTCCCTTGAACCGGGGAATATCCTCTTCCCGTGCGAGTTGAACATGTTCGATCCGGGGCGGGAGCGGAAAGCCGCCGCCTTGAATCGAGGCTTCGATCGCGTCGAGCGCGTTCCGCACCGCCCGGTCTCCGATCGCGTGGATCGCGACGGTGAGGCCGGCCTTCCGGGCGCGTGTGCACCGATCCGCGAGCTCGGCGGGTGAGATGACTTCGGTCCCCGTGCCCGTATTATCGTCGTACTCTTCCTCGAGCAAAGCGGTTCCCGATCCGAGCGTCCCGTCGGCGAAAAACTTCACCGGACCGATCCGCAGGCGGTCGTTTCCCCACCCGCTGCGCAGCTCGAGTTGTTCGGCGCATTCGAGCTTCGCGGCGGGGACCGAGACGAGGAGCCGGAACGGGAGCTGGTCCCGTTCGCTGAGCCGCTGCGCCGCGCTCCAGATGTCCGTGCGGTCGAAGTCGTGCGCGCCCGTGATTCCGAGCGAATGCGCCTTGCGGATCGCGCGCCCGAGCTCCTCGGCCGGATCGCGTTGGCGCTTTACGAAGGGGCTGATCAGGGACACCGCCTGCTCGATCAGGATTCCGGTGAGATCCCCTGTCGGGTCTCGATCGACGGCCCCTCCGGAAGGAGTCGTGGTGCCTGGGCCGATGCCGGCGGCCCGGAGCGCCGCGCCGTTCGCCCACACGGAGTGCCCGTCGGCCGCGTACAGGATGAGCGGGCGCGAGGGGAGCGAGCGGTCCAGAATCGCCAGGCGCTTCAGCTCGCGTGGCCACTCGCGCGGGACCCAGCCTCTGATCGTGACCCACTCCCCCTCCGCTGCCCGCTCCTGCGCGATGCGGACCGCGCGGGCCAGACCCTCGGGCGACTGCTCGGCCAGCCATGCGTCGCTCAAGGCTCGGATCCAGGTCAGGAGGTGGATATGGGAATCGACGAATCCCGGCGTGAGGGTTCCACCGCGCAGGTTCACGGCACGCACATCGCGGCCCGCCCCGCGCCGCAGCGACTCGAGCGGCCCCACGGCTTCGATCCGGTCCCCGCGAACGAGCACCGCCTCGCGGTATCGATCGCGGACCCGCGCTCCGGCCCGGCGCGCGTCGAGGATGCGCCCGCCGTGGAAAAGCCACCCCGCTTCGGCCCTGCGCGCCGGCCTTTTCACCGACGAGCCACCTGATCCGCCACCCAGGCCAGATAGCTCGGCTCCCCCGCCGCGATCTTGAGAACGAGAATTTCCGGGACCCGATCCGGGTGGGACTCGCGGATCAACCGGACCGCATCCCTCGCGCGGGAGGCTGTGGTCTTCCCATAGAGAAGCGCGCCCGCTTCGGCGACTTCGCGGCCCTCCCAGAAATAGAACGCGCGCGCCGGGGCGCTCACCGTGGCGCAGGCGAGCACGCGGCCTCGGACCAGGAGTCGGGCGGCGCGCTCCGCCGCGGCGCGGCGGGGGTAGGCCACGAGGATCAACACGGCGCGCGGGACGCGCCGGGAGGGAGCCGTCCCGGGTCTAGCGGCTCGCGCGCGCCGCGCCTTGGGCATGCGATCGGCCTCCCAGACTCTCTTCGAGGGCGCGCTCGATCCGATCCGCCGTGCGCTCCCATGAAAATTCCTGAATTTTCGATCGCCCGCGCGCGGCGAGCGCCAAGCGCCGGTCGGGGTCGCGCAGGAGCGCGCCGACGGCGCGGGCCAGGGCCCAGCTCCATCTCCAGCGAACCACGCTCGCGGTAACGCCGTCGACGGCGAAGTCCTCCGTTCCGCTCCGGGTGCAGACGAGCGCGGCCCCGCACGCCATCGCCTCGGCTGCCGTGTTGCACCACCCCGCGCGCCGCTCCGCGCTCACGAATAGATCCGCCCCGCCATAGAGATCCGCCAGCTCCCGTTGGCTGGGGTTCAGCACCCACCGATGCGCGATGCGGAGCGGTCGCGGAAGCGAGGGCCTCTCCGCCCCGTCCGGCGGGGCGTCGAAGAGCGTCAGCGTGACCGGCACGCCGGCGGCGGCCGAAGCCCGCTCGACGGCGCGCGCGGCGGCCCACGTTCCCTTTCGCCTTCGTGAGACGCGCCCGTATACGAGGACGTGCGCCGGTTCGCCGGTTCGGGCGGCGCGGCGACCCCCCTCGGGCGGGCGAAAGAAGCCCACGTTCACTCCGCCGGACGCGTCTTCCGCACGGACTCCCCTTCGCGCGAGATAGCGCCGCATGCCCGCCGAGTTCGCGAGCACAAGGTCTGCGGATCGGAGGGCGCGCTCCTCGAACGGCGCGCGCTCCAGCACCGAGTAAAAGACGCGAAGCGCGCCCGGGGCGCGGGAGGCGACGAACAGCTCCGGATCGGGCGACAGCAGGACGTCCCACGCGCCGAACGGGAGCTCGGACAAAGGAAGGATCGCCCCCGAAAACGGAACCCACGGTTGCCCGGATACGCCCTCCGGGATCAGGATCGCGACGTCGTGACCGCGTCGGATCCAGATCTCCCCCAGCTCGAGGAAACGGCGGATGCCCCCGTAGACACCCAGGTGCGGGAGCGCCAACGCCATGTGGAGCGGGTTCATCGGAGCGCGGAGTTTACATTTGCCCTCCGCCGACCGGGTGCACTAAATTGGAATGCTATGGCTCCGAACGGCAAACGCACGTGCGCCGAGTGGCTGAGCTTCGTCTCCTCGCTTCCGGGCGTTCCGGGCCAAGAGGCGGCGGCCGCGCGCGAGTTGATGAAAGCATTCCGCACGGTCGCGGATCGCGTGGAGCGTGACCGCATGGGGAGCGTGTATGCCTGGATCGAGGGCGTGGGCGTGCCGCCCCGCCCCAGGGCGCTCCTCGCGGCGCACATGGACAAGATCGGCTTCCTCGTCCGCGCGATCGAGCCGGGCGGGTTCCTCAGGGTGAGCGAGGTCGGCGGGTTCGACTCGCGCACCCTGCCGGGCAAGGAAGTGGTCGTTCATTCGAACCCGCCGATGATCGCGGTCTTCGGAACGCGCCCGCCGCATCTGCAGAAGCCCGGCGAGGCCGATCGGCCGATCCAGCTCGAGGATCTCTACCTGGACTGCGGGCGCCCCGAGCGCGACGTGCGGCGCAAGGTCCCGATCGGAACCATGGTGACGCTGCGCCAGCCCCCGATCGAGCTTCTGAGGGATCGCATGGCCGCGCCCGGGATGGATGACCGGGCCGGCGTGGTCGTGATGCTCCGCACGCTCGAGCTTCTGCGCGCCAAGCGTCCCGCGTGGGACGTGGTCGCGGTGGCCACGGTGGAGGAGGAGTTCGGCGTCGTGTGCCTCGGCGCGCGCACCGCCGCGGAGCGTCTCGCGCCCGATCTGGGCATCGCGATCGACGTGAGCCATGGCGACATGCCCGGCGCGCGCGAGGGGGACACGGTTCCCCTGGGCAGCGGACCCGCCCTCGCGATCGGCGGGAACATCCACCCGATGATTCTCGACGGGCTCAAGCGCTCCGCGAAAGCGCTCGCGATGCCGCACCGGATCGAGCCGTGCCCCACCGGGTCGGGAACCGACGCGATGGACATCCAGATCGCGAGCGAGGGCGTCCCGACCGCGGTCGTCGGGATCCCGTGCCGCTACATGCATACCGGCGTCGAGACCGTGGAGCCGCGCGACGTGGATCGCTGCGCGCATCTTCTCGCCCGGTACCTCTCCGATCTCTCCCCCGGATGGCGGGCGCTCGAGGTGCTGAAGTGAACGGCAACGGAGCGCCCCGCTTCCAGGAAGGAATTCTCGAGGCGATCTCGAACGCCCCCGGCGTGAGCGGAGGCGAGGAGGCTGTCCGCGCGATCCTCACCGAGGTCGCGCGCGAGCGCGTCGATTCCCTGGAGGTCGACCCGATGGGAAGCCTCGTCGCGCGAATCGAGCCGGCGAGTCGCCCCCGGGGCGCGGGAAAGCCCCGCGGCGCGCGGCGCGCGGGCCGGGGTCCGCACGTGATGCTTTGCGCGCACATGGACGAGGTCGGCCTCATGGTGACCGCGGTGGAGAAGGAGGGCCGGCTCCGGTTCCGGCGCGTCGGCGGGATCGACCCGCGGATTCTGCCCGGCCAAGCGTTCCGGATCGGACCGCGCGCCGTGCCCGGGGTGATCGGCGCGCTGCCGCCCCATCTCGTTCCGCGCGCGGACCGCGACAAGGTCACGCTCGCCGAGGACCTCTACCTCGACATCGGCGCCGGCTCGCGCGAGGAAGCGGAGGAACAGGTCTCGGTGGGTGAATACGCCGCCTTCGATACGACGTACGAGGGGTGGGGCACCACGCGGAAGGGAAAGGCGTTCGACGACCGCGCCGGATGCGCCGTGCTCGCGAGCCTGATCCAGAGGCGCCCGCCGGTGCCTGTGACCGCGGTCTGGAGCGTCCAGGAGGAGGTCGGCCTTCGCGGGGCGGCCGCGGCCGCGCGGCGCGTCGGCCCCGACCTCGCGATCGTGCTCGAGGGGACCGCCTCAGGCGAGGCGCCGGGCTCGCCCCCCGAGGAGCAGTATCCCTTCATGGGCCGCGGGCCGGCCCTGACCATCCAGGATCGCTCGCTCATGGCGCACGCGCGGCTCCTCGATTCGATCCAGACAACCGCGAAGCGGCACCGCGTCCCGACGCAGTGGAAACGCCCCGGCGTGGGCGGCACCGACGCGGGCCGCATCGCCATCTCGGGCGCCGGGGTCCCGTCCGCGGTCGTCTCGGTTGTCTGCCGCTACATCCACGCGCCCGCGGCCTATCTCGACGTGCGCGACGCGCAACGGGCCGTCACCTTGATCTGGCACACCCTCGAGACCCTGAGAAAGGAATGGCCGTGAGCCGATCCTCCCATCTCGATTCGCTGCTCCCGGCATTGAGCGAGGCGTACGGCCCGCCGGGGCGCGAGACGGGAATCCGCGCCGCATTGAAGCGCGCTCTCAAGGGCGCGGGGTTGGTGCGCGAGGACGCGCTTGGAAATGTGCACCTTCATATCGCGGGCAAAGGGCCGCGGCTCCTCCTGACGGCCCACATGGACGCGCCCGGGCTGATCGTCACGCGCGTGGACCCCTCTGGGCTCGCGCGGGTGTCCATCTTGGGCCAGACCTCCGCGGTGGATTGGGTCGGCGCCACGGTGACGCTGGACGGCACCGCCCGCGGCGTGGTCGGCTGGGACCGCCCCAAGGACCCGAAGGAGACGCGCGAGATCGAGCCCGAGGCGCTTTACTTGGAAACGGGCCTGCGCCAGCGGCAAGCGCCGAAACGCATCGAGGTCGGCGCGGTGGGCGCGCTGCTCGACCGGGCGGAGCGGCTGGGCGAGCTCTGGCACGGCGGCAATCTGGATAACCGCGCGGGGTGCGCCGCGATTCTCGCGGCGGTCCGGGGCACGCGTGGGATTCGGAGCGACCTCCACGTTGTCTTCAGCGCCCAGTCGGATCTCGGCGCGCGCGGCGCGGCGACGAGCGCCTTCGGGATCGACCCCGACGTGGCGGTGGTCCTGGACGTGGCCTTCGTGGGAGAATCGAGGGGACCGGGTGACATCGCGCTCGGGAAGGGGCCGTGCCTCGGGCTCAAAGAGGAAGGGTATCTCCCCCACCCGGCGGCGCTCGCCCTGGTGAAGCGCGCTGCGAAGACTGCGCGGGTACCGCACCAGTGGCTCATCCGCGAATCGGGCGGGAGCGACGCGCGCGCGGTGCGCGCCTCGAGGTCGGGAGTGCCGACCGCGCTCGTCGCGATCCCGGCGCGAAGGCCCGGCGGCCCGCGCGTCCTGATCCACGCGTCGGATCTCGAAGAGACCGTCAAGCTCCTGCGAGGGATCGTGACGACCCCCTACACCGGAGAGAAAGGTTCCCGATGAACGTCTCGACCCGAGGCACCAAGGCCCAGGCATCCCCGATCCGACGCTTGGCCCCCTACGCCGATCAGGCGGTGAGGAGCGGCAGGAAGGTCTATTACCTGAACATCGGCCAGCCCGACATCCCGACCCCCGAGATCGTGATGGAGCGGCTCAGGACCTACCCGGGGAAATACGTGCCGTACAGCCCCTCGGGCGGAATTCCCGAATTCGTGGAGGCGATGTCGCGCTACTACGCGCAGCACGGCCTCGAGGTCGCACCGAAGGAGATGATCACCACGGTCGGCGGAAGCGAGGCGCTCCAGTTCGCGTTCTGGGCGCTCTTCAACCCGGGCGACGAGGTAATCCTCTTCGAGCCCTTCTACACGAACTACGCCACGATGGCCCTCCTGGCAGGGGTCGACGTGAAGCCGATCCCCTGCGACGGGAGGACCGGGTACCACCTCCCGCCGATCGAGGCGATCGAGCGGGCGGCCGGCCCCCGCACGAAGGGGATTCTTCTTTGCGCGCCCTCGAACCCGACCGGGACGGCCTACACCGCGGCCGAAGTGGACGCGATCTGCGATCTCGCGAAGCGCCGCGATCTCTGGATCATCACCGACGAGGCCTATCGCGAGTTCATCTACGACGGCATGAAGCACGAGAGCCCGATGACGCGGCCCGCCGTGGCGGAGCGGGTGGTCCTCGTGGATTCGATCTCGAAGCGGCTCAACATGTGCGGCGCCCGGGTGGGAACCTTGGTCTCGAAGAACCCGGCGGTGCGCGAGGCCGCGCTCAAGTTCGCCCAGGCGCGGCTGAGCCCGCCCACCTTGGGCCAATGGGCGGCCGCGGTGATCGACAAGGTGCCCGCCTCGTACACGCAGGGCGTCGTCGCCGAGTATCGGAAACGGCGCGATCTCGTTCTCGACGGCCTGGCCGGGATCGCGGGCGCGTTCGCGCGAAAACCGGAGGGGGCGTTCTACCTCATGGCCGAGCTGCCGGTCACGGACGCGGAAGAGTTCGTGATCTGGATGCTCAAGGAATACAAGCAGGACAACGCGACGGTCATGGTCGCGCCGGGGGACGGTTTTTACGCCACGCCGGGTCGCGGGAAGAACGAGATCCGCTTCGCCTACGTGCTCGAATGCGACGCGCTCCGCAAGTCGATGGACATCCTGAAGGGCGCGCTCGAGGCCTACCCGGTGAAGGTGGCGCGGTAGGGCGCGGAATGGCGGAGGAGCCGCGCAGACCGGGATCCGGGCCTAACTGAACAGCGCCCGCACGCCCTGGCGGGCGGCTTCCATCCACCCCCCGGGGAAAATCCCCACACCGAGCGTCGCGACCGACGTCGCGAGGAGGGCGGCGCCGATGGCCGCTGGCACCCGGATCGGGGGCAGCACTTCCCCGGGCTCCCGCATGTACATCAGCACGAGCAGGCGCAGGTAATAGAACACCGACACCGCGCTGTTCAGCACGCCGATCACGGCGAGCGGAATGTGGCCCGTCTGGACGGCCGCGCCGAAGAGATAGAGCTTCCCCACGAACCCCACCGTGGGCGGTATTCCAGACAAAGAAATCATGAAGAGCGAGAGCGTCGCGCCGATGAGGGGATAACGGAACCCGAGTCCCGCGTAGTCGCGAAGCTCGTCTCCGCCGACGCCTCTGTGCTCGAGGAGGATCACGACCGCGAAGGCGCCCAGATTCATGGCCGTGTACGCGAGCAGATAGAAGATCGCGCCGGTTCCCCCGGCGTTTCCCCCCGCCACCAGCCCGATCAGGACATAGCCCGAGTGAGCGATGCTCGAGTAGGCAAGCATCCGCTTCACGTTCGTCTGCGCGATCGCCGCCACGTTCCCCACGGTCATCGTGAGCGCGGCGATCACCGAGAGGAGCATGTTCCAGTCGCCGTGGATCGGCCCGAACGCGACGAAGAACGTGCGGAGGAACGCCGCGAAGGCTGCCGCCTTGGGGCCGGCCGACATGAACGCCGTGATCGGAGTGGGCGCGCCCTCGTACACGTCGGGCGTCCACATGTGAAACGGCACGAGGGCCACCTTGAACGCGAATCCAATGAGGATCATCGCCATCCCGGCGAGGAGCAGCCCCGCCGGGAACGCAGCCTCGGCCGTCGTGAGCGCCTCGGCGATCTTGCTCAGGTTCGTGGTCGCGGTCGCGCCGTAGGTGAGCGCGATACCATAGAGCAGAATCGCGGAGGCGAAGGCGCCCAGGAGGAAATACTTCATCGCGGCTTCGTTCGAGGCATCCGAGCCCCGGCGGTAGCCCGCCAGGACGTAGAGGGAGATCGAGAGCACCTCGATCCCCAGGAAGAGCGTGATCAGATCGAGCGCGGATGCGAGGAGCATCATCCCCGCCGTGCAGAAGAGAAGGAGCGCGTAGTACTCGGGCTGCTCCACCGTTTCCGACCGGAGGAAGGGTTCCGAGAGGAGGATGGTCACGAAGGTGCTCGCGAGGAAAAGAAGGTTGAACAGGGTCGCGAGGTCGTCCAGCACCACCATGTCGGCGTAGCCCCTCTGCTCCAGGCCCCACTGCCCCACCGCGCGTACGAACGCCCACGCCACGCCCGCCAGGGCGATGGTCCCGGTCCAGTGTTTCTTCGAGTGCGGCAGCACGAGATCGAGAAGCAGGATCGCGAATCCGACGCCGCACACGATGAGGAGCGGCTCGATCATGCCCAGCGGGGTCGAGATCGGGAGCAGGTTCACTTGGCCCCCTCGGCGCTCGCCGGGACGGCCATCGAGGGCGACGCGGGCGGCGCCTTCAGCGACAAGGTATGCGTGCGGACGCGTCCCAGAAGCTCCGAGACCGAGACGTCGAGCCTGCGAAGGAACGGGTTGGGATACACGCCGATCCAGATGATGAGGAGAATCACCGGGGCGAGGGTCCAGAACTCGCGCTTCGTGAGGTCGGGCAGCCCGCGATTTTTCTCGTGGGTGATCGGCCCGAACATCACGCGTTGGTACATCCAGAGCAGGTAGACCGCCGCGAGGATGACCCCGACGGCGGCGATCGCGCTCACGAGCGGCCACGCGCGGAAGGCGCCCAGGAGCACCAGGAATTCCCCGATGAATCCGTTCAGGCCCGGCAGGCCGATGCTGGACAAACAAACGATCATGAACAGCGCCGCGAACCATGGCAACGTCTCGGACAGCCCGCCGAAATCGGCGATCTCGCGCGTGTGGCGGCGCTCGTAGAGGATCCCCACCGCCAAGAAGAGGGCGCCCGTCGAGAGCCCGTGGTTGATCGACTGGAGGATTCCGCCGGAGAGGCCCTGCACGTTCCATACGAAGAGCCCCAGCATGACGAACCCCAGGTGGCTCACGGAGGAATAGGCCACCAGCTTTTTCACGTCGCGCTGGACCATCGCGACCAAAGCTCCGTAGATGATCCCGATCAGCGCCAGCCCAATGATCCAGGGCGTGTAGGTCATCGCCGCCTCCGGGAAGAGCGGCACCGCGAATCGCAGGAATCCGTACACCCCCATTTTGAGCAGCACGCCCGCCAGGATCACGCTTCCCGCAGTGGGCGCCTCGACATGGGCGTCGGGGAGCCACGTATGGAACGGAAACATCGGAACCTTGATCGCGAAGGCGAGGGCGAAGGCGCCGAAGAGCCAGAGCTGCGTGCCAGGATCGAGAGCCGTGTCGTAGAGCTGGAGCAGATCGAACGTGTAGACGCCCGTCGTGGCATGGTGGGCGACGTAGAGTTTGAGGATGCCGACCAGCATGACGAGGCTCCCCGCGACGGTGTACAGGATGAACTTCACCGCGGCGTAGACGCGCCGGGGACCGCCCCAGACCCCGATGAGGAGGTACATCGGGATGAGCATCACTTCCCAGAAAATGTAGAAGAGAAAGAGATCGAGCGACACGAAGACGCCGATCATCCCGGTCTCGAGGAGCAGGAAGGTCACCATGTAGGCCTTCACGCGCGTCGTGATCGCCGAGAAGGAGGCGAGGATGGATACCGCCGTGAGCAGGGTCGTGAGCAGGATCAGGAGCATACTGATCCCGTCCAGGCCCATGTGGTAGGTGATCCCCAAATCAGGCACCCACGCCGACTGCTCCGTGAACTGCATGCCGCGTTGGGTGGAATCGAACAAGGTGAAGAGCGGTATCGACGCGGCGAACGTGAAGAGCGACACGAGGAACGCCGTCACGCGCACCGTTCGGGGCTTGGAGGATGGCAGCAGCAAGATGAGGAGCGCCCCCACGGTCGGGAAAAACGTCAGGAACGTGAGAATCGGCACGCCCAGAATCGTGAGGGTCATCGGAGCGCCAGGTAGCCGATCACGACCACCGCCCCGAGCGTGAGGATGAGCGCGTAGACCTGCACGTAGCCGACCTGGGCGAGCCTCAAGAGGCCCGCGCCGCGCTCGATCTGCCGGCCCACTCCGTTCACCGCCCCGTCGATCACCGCGGCGTCGAACCGCTCCCAGAGCCGCACCGAGCCACGGTAGAGGGGCTGTACCACCCAGGAGTCAACCATCTCGTCCACCCAGTACTTGTTGAAGACGAGCCGGTAGGCTCCCCTCATCTGCTCCGCGAGCCGCCGCGGGAGGTCCGGGTCGGCAACGTAGAACTTGTACGCAACGAAGATCCCCACCAAGGCGACCGCGAGCGAGATGGCCATGAGACCGGCCTCGGCTCCCGCCGCGTTGGCCGCGTGCGCCGCCGGTGTGAGATCCGCCGCGTCGGCGAAGACCGGCTCCAAGAACCTGTCGAGCCGCTGCCCGCCGGCCAGGAGCGGAACCTGCACGAACCCACCGATCGCGCTCAAGACCGCGAGAAGCATGAGCGGGATCGTCATGCTGTTCGGGGATTCGTGAAGGTGCTGCTTCGCCCCCTCGGGCACGCGCGAGGGACCGTGGAAGGTGAGGAAATAGAGCCTGAACATGTAGAACGCGGTCAGAAAGGCGCCGACCACGCCCGCGCACCAGAGCAAGGGTCCCCCGCGGAGCCAGGTCTGATACAGGATCTCGTCCTTGCTGAAGAAGCCCGCCAACGGGAACACGCCCGCTATCGCCAGCGTGCCGATCAGGAACGTGATGTGGGTCCGCCGAAGGTGGCGCCGGAGCCCGCCCATCCTCCAGAGATTCTGCTCCCCCGAAAGCGCGTGGATCACGCTTCCGGCGCCGAGGAACAGGAGCGCCTTGAAGAAGGCGTGGGTCATCAGATGGAAGATCCCCGAAGCGAACGCGCCCACCCCGCAGCCCAGGAACATGTAGCCGAGCTGGCTGATCGTCGAGTAGGCGAGCACCCGCTTGATGTCGTTTTGCACGAGGCCGATCGTGGCCGCAAAGAGCGCGGTCAGGGCCCCCACGATCGCGACCGTCTGGAGCGCCACCGGGGAAAGCAGGTAGAGGATGTGGCAGCGGGCCACCATGTAGACGCCCGCGGTCACCATGGTAGCGGCGTGGATGAGCGCGCTTACCGGAGTCGGCCCCTCCATCGCGTCGGGCAGCCAGACGTAGAGCGGAAGCTGCGCGCTCTTCCCGGTCGCGCCGAGGAACAGAAGCAGCGCGATCGTGGTCGCGAGCGCGCTCCCCATCGCGAGCCGCTGCGGCGCCTGCGCGAACACGGTCGCGAAATCGACGGTGCCGAAGGTGACGAAAATCAGGAAGATCCCGAGCAGGAATCCCCAGTCGCCGATGCGGTTCACGATGAAGGCCTTCTTCCCCGCTTCGGCGGCCGCGGGCCGCTGGTACCAGAACCCGATCAAGAGATAGGAGCAGAGCCCCACAGCCTCCCACCCCAGGAACATGAGGAGGAAGTTGTCCGCGAGGACCAGCGTGAGCATCGAGAACGTGAAGAGATTCAGGTACGAGAAATACCGGCCGTACGCCTGCTCGTGGCCCATGTAACCGGTCGAGTAGACGTGGATCAGGAAGCCGACGCCGGTCACGACGAGCATCATCACGGCGCCGAGGGGATCCAGCGCGTACCGAACCTCGGCGTGGAAGTCTCCCGATTGGACCCAGGTGAAGAGCCCCTGCGTCACGCGGCGCGCTTCGGGCGGAAGCGCGAGCAGCTCGCTGAAGCACGCGATCGCGATCGCGAACGAAAGCCCCACCGAGCCGACTCCGATCGCGCTCACCGCCTTCCGCGGCAGCTTCCCGGCGGACACCCCGTTCAGGATGGCGCCCAGGAGCGGGAAGAGCGGCACGAGCCAGAGGAGGGTCAGTCCCACGCGCTATCCTTTCAGGAGGTGGACATCGTCCACGCTCGCGGTCTCACGATTTCGGAAAATGGCGACCAGGATCGCGAGGCCGACCACCACTTCCGCCGCGGCGACCGCCATCACGAAGAAGACGAAGATCTGCCCGTCCATCTGGCCGTACTGCCTCGAGAAGGCGACGAAGCTCAGGTTCACCGCGTTCAACATCAGCTCGATCGACATGAAGATGATGAGCGCGTTCCGGCGAACCAACACTCCGACGATCCCGATCGTGAACAGAAGGGCCGCGACGAGCTGGTAATACTCGGTAGGAACGCCGTTCGGATCCATCAGGCGAACTTCCGCTTCGCGAGGACCACGGCCCCGACGACCGCAATCATGAGCAGGATCGAAGTCACCTCGAACGGGAACAGCCACGTGGTGTAGAGGATTCGTCCGATCTCCGCCGGCGATCCGAAGCCCGGAGACAAGGCGGCCACCGCCTCGGGAAGTCCCTCCGAGCCGCCTCGCGACAGGACGATCCAGAGCAGCTCCACGAACGCGATGAACGCGAAGAAAAACCCGAACCCTTTGGCCGCGCCCGGGGTGAGCAGGGGGCTCTCCCCTCTCACGTTCAGGAGCATGACCACGAAGAGGAAGAGGACCATGATCGCGCCCGCGTACACGAGGATTTGGATCGCGGCGATGAACTGGGCGTGGAGCAGAACGAACATCCCGGAGAGGGAGAGAAGCACGCCGACCAGGTGGAGCGCGCAATGAACCGCATTTCTCCGAAAAACCATCCCGAGCGAGAACGCCACCGCCGACAGGGAGAAAAGCGTGAAGAGGATCGCCTCGACCATGGCCGCCTTATCCCGTGAGCGCCACGACGACCGCCGTGACCGCGAGATTGAGGAGCGATAACGGCAGAAGGACCTTCCACCCGAAGGCCATGAGCTGGTCATAGCGAAGGCGGGGGAACGTCGCTCGCAGCCACACGAAGAAGAAAAGGAACAGCGAGAGCTTGATCAGAAACCAGACCACGGGTGGAAGGATCGGTCCGTGCCATCCACCGAAGAAAACGGAGATCGCGACCGCCGAGACCACCATCATGTTCGCGTACTCCGCGAGGAAGTAGAGCGCGAACTTCATCGACGAGAACTCGGTGTGAAAGCCGGCCACCAGCTCGGTTTCCGCCTCCGGCAGGTCGAACGGTGCGCGGTTCGTCTCGGCGATGCCGCAGAGGAGGAAGATCACGAACGCGAAGAACTGCGGCACGATGAACCACATGTGCTCCTGCTGCCGCACGATCCCCGCAAGGCTGAGCGTCCCGGTCATGAGGATCACGCCCACGAGCGAGATGCCCTGAGCCAGCTCGTAGGAGATCATTTGCGCCGAGGAACGAAGCCCCCCCAGGAGGGGGTACTTGCTGTTCGAGGCCCAGCCGCCGAGCACGATTCCGTACACGCCCATCGAGGTCGTTCCCAGGACCCAGAGGATCGCGACGTTCACGTCGGCGATGTGGAGAGGCACCTCACGACCGAACACCGTGACCTTGTCGCCAAAGGGCACGACGCTCAGCGCCACAAAGGCGGTGATCACGGAGAGCGCCGGCGCGAGGAAGAAAACGACCCGGTCCGCCTGGCCGGGGATGATGTCCTCCTTGAAGAAGAGCTTGATGCCGTCGGCGATCGTCTGCAAAAGCCCGAACGGCCCCACGCGCTGGGGCCCGATTCGGTCCTGCATGTGGCCGATCACCTTCCGCTCCATCCACACGATGAAGGGAACCGCGATCAACACGAATCCCAGGACAATCAAGACCTTGACCGCCGATGCGATCAGGAACGCGGCGTCCACGTGGCTACTTCAGCTCTTCCAGAAGCCGATCGACTTGTTGAGGCGTGACGTTTTCGTAGTACCGGTCGTTCACCATGAGTACCGGCGCGGTGCCGCACGAGCCGAGGCATTCGACGGAGACGTACGTGAAGCGTCCGTCCTGAGTGGTCTCGCCGTCCTCCAAGCCGAGCTTGTCCTGGATCTGCTTCTGGAGTCTCTGTCCGCCGAGAAGCGAGCAGGAAAGATTCCGGCACACCTGGATGAGATGGCGGCCGACCGGCTTCTGCTGGAACATGGTGTAGAAGGTGACGACCTGGCGGACCGCCTGAGCCGTGAGCCCCAGGATCGAGGCCACCTCGCGCTGCGTCTCTTCGCTCAGCCAGCCCTGGTCTTCCTGGGCAACGTGAAGCGCGGGGATGAGCGCGGATTGGTGGGTCTCATAGACCGCTTTGAGCGACTCGATCCTCTGGCGCGCCTCCGGCGACAGCACGGGGTCAACCCTCCACGACCGGGAACTGCGCGGACTGCGTCGGGAAATCCTTGCGGAGGGGATGGCCGAGCCAGCCTTCCGGCGTCAGGATCCTCTCCAGATTCGGATGGCCCGAGAAGATCACCCCGAACATGTCGTAGACCTCGCGCTCCATGAAGTTCGCGCCGCGCCACACCGTCGTGGCCGTCGGGACGCTTCCGCCTTCTTCCACCCAGGTCTTGACCAGGATGCGGCGGCTCAAGGTCGGCGAATAGAGGATGTAGACGACCTCGAAACGCGGCTCGCCGGGTTCGCGGTGGGTGTGTCGATCCACCGCCGTGATGTCGGTAAGGTATTCGTAGAGAAGATGGGGGTCGGTGCGAAGGAGCCGGAGCACATCCGGGAAGGCGCTCGTATCCAGCCGGACCGAGAGCTGACCCCGGAACAGCTGCTCCGAACGGTAGGCGCCCGCGAACCGCGCTTTGAGAATTGCGACGATCGAGGACTCGACCGGGCCCAGCGGGGACAGGTCTTCGGGATGGGGCGTCAATCCCACTCGAGCGCGCCTTTCCCCCAGACGTAGACCAGGCCCAGGAGCAGAATCCCCACGAACACCCCCATCTCGATCAGGCCGAAGATCCGGAGCTGCCTGAAGACGATCGCCCACGGGTAGAGGAAGACCGTTTCGATGTCGAACACGATGAAGAGCATGGCGACCAGATAGAAACGGGTGTGGAAGCGCTCCCGCGCCGTCCCGGTCGGCGTGATGCCGCACTCGTAGGGGCTCAGCTTGGCCGGATCGTTCACCCGGGTGCCCAGGAAATGGGACGCGACGAGCGTGAAGACGGCGAAGCCGATCCCCACGATCAGCATCATGAGGATGGGTATGAAGGCCGTGGTCGAGTTGGGATCGACTTGATTCATCGTGATTCCCCGGAGCGCGAAATCGAGGCCCGGACCTACCGCCTCCCAACCTCCCCGACTTCGTGAAAAAAGGTGCTAAGTACGGCAGGATAAAAACTTGGGGGCTCCGCTGTCAAGCCACTTTCTCGAACGTGGGGCGTTCCGCGGGGCCCGCGACGCGGACCACGAGGTGATCCGGATCGTGCTCCAGGAGGAAGAGCCAGCCTTCGCGTGTCGCGTCCCGTAGGATCGCGCGTTTCGTCTCGAGCGTCGTGAGGGGGTGCGTGTCGAATCCCATGATGTACGGCAGCGGCAGGTGCGCGATCGTCGGAACGAGATCGACCGTGTAGAGCGCGCGCGTGCCGGCGACGTCGAAGAACACGCCCTGGTGCCCGACCGTGTGCCCCGGCAATCCCCTGAGGGTTACGCCGGGCAGGATCTCGATGTCCTTGTCGTGGAGCACCAGCTGCCCCGCCTTCTCGATCGGATCGTAGTTCTCCGAGAGATACGACGCACGATTTCGCTCGTTCGGCGGATGTGCGGACTCCCACTCCTGGCGCCGCACGAGGTAATGGGCGCGCGGGAAGGTCGGGCGCACCGCGCCGTCCTCGCCTCGCGTAGTTCCCCCGCCGCAGTGGTCGAAGTGGAGGTGGGTGGTCGCGACAGTGGTGACGTCCTCGGGCTTGATACCCAGCGCCGCGAGATCCTCGAGCAGCGACTCGGGGCGCTCCACGGCGAAGATGTCGCGAAACTTCGGATCGTTCTTCGTGCCGACGCCGGTATCCACCAGCACGTGCTTGCCGTCCCCTTCGATAAGGAGACAGTTCATCGCGAGGCGGATTCGATTTCTCTCGTCGGCGGGAGCGACCTTGTTCCAGAGCACCTTAGGGACGACGCCGAACATGGCGCCGCCGTCCAGGCGGAATCGGCCGCCCGAAACGAAGCGGACCTTGTACGGTCCGATCTCTACGCGTGGAATGGAAACGATGCCGGAGTGCCTCATAAGCCGAGTTCTGTCGGATTTCTCCGTGGCGACCATTTCTCTGGGACGCCCGTTACCGGACGCCTCAAGCAACCTACCCGGGAGTCGAGTGAGGCGGGCCGCCTCTTCTCCCCTATTTGGTCTTTCTCCAGGTGGGGTTTACCGAGCCGGAGGCGTCACCGCCTCCGCTGGTGCGCTCTTACCGCACCGTTTCACCCTTACCGCGGGCTTTCGCCCGAGGCGGTTTATTTTCTGTGGCACTTTCCCTGGGATCGCTCCCGCTGGGGGTTACCCAGCACCTTGCCCTGTGGAGCTCGGACTTTCCTCAGGCCGCGCGAACGCGGCCCGCGGTCGCCTGTGGCACTCCGGACATCACCTCCTGCCTGTTACGCTGAAGATAGGGTAACGCCCTTATCCTACCGCGTCCAAGGCCTCGTTCGCGAGCTCGTCCGCGCGGGCGTTCTGCTCGCGCCGGACGTGGCGGATGGTATGCTTCGGCACCGCATTCAGGAGCATGACGACCTGCCCGTGAAGAGACTGGAGCCTCGGCTCCTTCACCTTGTATTCCCCGCTCAGCTGCCGAACGACCAACTCGCTGTCGAGGAGGAATTCCGCTTCGCTGGCGCGCGCGTCTTTCAGGTATTCGAGGGCCGCGATCAGGGCCAGGTATTCCGCCTCGTTGTTGGTCTTCATGCCGAGCGCACGGCTCGCTTCGTAGACCGTGCGCCCCCGATCATCCTCGATGACGACCCCGATCGCCGCCGGACCGGGGTTTCCCCTGGCCGCTCCGTCCGTGTGCACGATGTATCGCATGCACGCAGCCTATAGGTTCCACCCCGGTTTGACAACGCCGCTCGCCCGGGCGAGAATGGCGGACCAGCCACTGTCATTCTCCGGAAAGGGCCAATCGATGCCGCGTCCGAGTTCCGAAGACGTTGCCCTGATCCTCCATCTCTACGAGCTGAGGCGCGACCCCGAGCTGCGCCGCGCGCGCGCGTACATGCTTTCCGAGTTCGCGGCCAAGAGCTGGGAGGAAGTCCGCCGGCACTACCTGACCGGCGACGAGGTGGACCGTCATCTTCGCATGGCCACCTCGTACTGGGAGATGGTCGCCGCGTTCGTGAACCGGGGCCTCCTGAACGAGGAGCTCTTCTTCGACACGCACGGTGAAGACATCGTGATCTGGAAGAAGATGGAGCCGATCGTGAAGGACGCCCGCAAGCACATCCGCCCGACATGGCTCTGGAACCTCGAGCGCATGGCGCGGCGGCACCAAGCGTGGCGGGAGCGGACGTATCGGGTCGCGGACAGAATGATCCAGGCGGACTCCAAGCCGCGGGCGAAGAAGAAGTGAGCAGTACGTTCGGAAAACTTCTCACGATCACGACGTTTGGTGAGAGCCACGGCCCCGCGGTGGGCGTGATCCTGGACGGCTGCCCGCCCGGGATCTCTGTCAGCGCGGAGCTGGTGCAGCGGGACCTGGATCGTAGACGCCCCGGCCAAAGCGCGATCACGACGCAACGCCAAGAGCCGGACCGCGTGGAGATCCTGTCGGGCGTTTTCGAGGGGGTGACGACGGGCGCCACGATCGCGCTCGTGGTCCGGAGCGTGGACGCGCGGCCGCAGGATTATGCGAGCTTGAAGGATGTCTTCCGCCCTGGGCACGCCGACTACACCTATTGGCAGAAGTACGGCGTGCGCGACTACCGCGGGAGCGGGCGGTCCTCGGGCCGGGAGACGGTCGGCCGTGTCGCCGCCGGCGCCGTGGCGCGGGCCGTGCTGGAAGGGGCCGGGGCCCGGGTGCAGGCCTACACCGTGCAGGTCGGCGAGGTGGTGGCGGGCGCGCGCGAGCTGGAGTTCGCGGAGCAGAACCCGGTGCGCTGCCCCGACCGAACGAAAGCCCCGGAGATGGAGCGCGCCATCGCGACGGCGCGGGAGGCCGGCGATTCACTGGGCGGCGTCGTGGAAATCCTGGCCTCCGGGGTTCCCGCGGGCCTGGGCGACCCGGTGATGGACAAGCTGGACGCTTCCCTCGCGTGGGGGTTGATGTCGATCGGCGCGATAAAGGGCTTCGAGATCGGCGAGGGCTTCGCCGCCGCCAGGAAGCGCGGCTCGGAAATGAACGACCGTATGACCCGCGATGGGTTCGCGACGAATTACGCGGGCGGAATTCTGGGAGGCATCTCGACGGGCGAGCCGATCGTGGCGCGGATCGCGGTCAAGCCTCCCTCCTCCATCGCGATCAGGCAGAAGACCGTGGACGTGCACGGCGAGGAGCGCGAGTTCGCGATCCAGGGCCGCCACGATCCTTGTCTGTGCCCCCGCGTCGTGCCCGTCGCCGAGGCGATGACCTGCCTCACCCTCGCGGACGCGCTGCTGCGCCAGCGCGCGATCGAATCGTGGCGGCCGAAGGCAGGCAGGTGAAGGGCGGGCGCGGCCACCCGATCCGGAAGCCCGCGTGATCGATACCGTCCGTACCCGCGTCACCGACATCCTCCACATCCGCTACCCGATCCTCCAAGCAGGCATGATTTGGGCGGCCGGCTACAAGCTCGCCGTCGCGTGCGCCGAGGCCGACATCCTGGGCACGATCGGCTCCGCCGGGATGAAGCAGGATCTGCTGCGGTCGCAGATTCAGAAAGCCCGGGCGCTCACGAAGAAGCAGATCGCGGTGAATATCCCGTTGCTGCGGAGCGATGCGGGCGAGTTACTGGAAATCGCGCTCGGCGAGGGGATCGACGTGATCATCTCGAGCGCCGGGAACCCCGCGCTGCTGGCGGCGCGCATCCAAGCCGCGGACGTCACATGGATTCACGTGGTCCCCAGCGTGAAGCACGGGAAGAAGGCTCAGGATGCAGGCGCCCACATCGTCGTGGGCGAAGGCTTCGAAGCCGGCGGCCACAACGGCGTGGACGAGATCACGACGCTCGCGTTGATCCCCCAGCTCGTCGACGCGCTGTCGGTTCCCGTGGCGGCGGCGGGCGGGATCGCGGATGGACGAGGCTTTTTGGCCGCGATGGCCCTCGGCGCCGAAGGCATTTCCGTGGGCACACGCTTTGCGTGCACACTAGAGTCGTCTTCACACCCGATGTACAAGGAAGCAGTTGCCGCCGCCAACGACGCGGCAACCGTGCTATTTGCAAAACGCATCGCGCCAGTTCGCGCGATCAAGAATCCGTGGGTGGAGCGGGTCCGCGAGGCGGAGGCTGCCGGCGCCACGCGGGAGGAACTGGAGCAGGTATACGGCCGTTCGCACTCCCGGCGGGGAATCCTCGAAGGGGACGTGGGAGAGGGCGAGATGGAGGCGGGGCAGTCGAGTGGATTGATCCGCGACATCCCCCCCGCCGCGGAAGTCGTGCGGCGGTTCGTCGAGGAGTTCGAGCGGAACCTTGAACGTATCCGGAGATTCCAGACATGAAGACGAAAATCGTGAAGACGAAAGCCCCGGGCAAGACCTCCACTCGGCAAGGCGGACCCGCGACCGATCATATCGACGCGGCACGCCGCGCCCAGGGAGCGATCAAGCAGGATCCCAACGCGCCGGAGAACTACACAGCGCTCGCGGGCGCGCTGCGAATGCTCGCCCAGTTCGTCCGCGAGCGGAATCCGGAGTCCTCCGACAACCTGCTGCACCTCGCATGCGCCGCCGCGTGGGAAGCAAAGTCCAGGTCGGATCCCGCTCTGATCTCCGGCCGAACGAAGCAGGAGATCAAAGTCCTGACCGCCTGGGTGCGCACGAAGAATCACCTCTCCCCGGACGCCGCAGAGGCCATGATGGAGCGGATTCGATCCGAGTACCTGGAGCGCGCCTTGAATTCCTCGGACGCCGGCTACCTGCTCGGCTTCGTCCGGGGCTGAGGCTCAAGCACCTCAAGCATCACGGCGTGGAGCCTGCCGTTGGTCGCTACAAGCTGGCGTCCCTCAAGAGCCGGCGAGGCGCCCGAGTAGTCGCTGACCCGCCCACCCCCTTCCTCTACGACGACCATCGCGGCCGCCATGTCCCACGCGTGAAGGCCGCCCTCCCAGAATCCATCCGTACGGCCCACGCCCACCTTCGCGATCGCAAGCGACGCGGACCCGGCGCGGCGCACCGCCTGTGCTCGGCGGATGAACCTCGAGAACGGGCCGAGGTTGTTTTTCTCGGGATCGTCCTCGGTTGAAACGTCGTACGCAAAGCCTGTCGCCAACAGCGCGCGCTCCAGCGTATCGACCTCGGTGACCCGGCGCTGACGCCCGTTCAGGGTCGCCCCACCGCCGTGGCGAGCGGCGTACATGTCGTCCAGTAGCGGGTTGTGGACCACTCCGACCACCAACCGGCCGACAATCTGCAACGCGATGGATACCGCGAAGACCGGATACTCGTGGGCGTAGTTCGTCGTGCCGTCGATCGGATCCACGATCCACACGCGCTCGGCGCCGCTGCGCCCACCGCCTCCCTCCTCTGCCCAGATGTCGTCCCCGGGAAAGGCCGAGCGCAGCCGGCTCACGATCAGATCCTCGGAACGGCGGTCCATCTCGGTGACGAGATCGATCCGGCCCTTGTATTCGATTTCCTGGAGCTTGCCGAAGTGTTCCTTCAGGAGCGCGCCCGCTTCGCGCGCGACCCGCTCCGCGACGGACAGCTCGCGCTCGAATCTCGACGTCATTCCGAGATGCCGCTCTCGGCCGGCGGACGCGGCGGAACAAACGTGATCCCTTTGGGGCCATACCAGGGATGGACCTCGACGCGGAACGCCCCGGCGCGGACGCCAGGATCGGTGAGGCAGATGGCGCGGACTTCCTCCACGGATTCCGAGTCGAAAATGCAGAACCCGCGTAGATCGGTGTCGTCGAGAAAGGGGCCGACCGCGATCGCTTTGCGCTCCCGGAGCAGCCGGGAAATGTGTGCCAGGTGCGCGCGCTGCAGCTCTTCGGCTTTGGCGGGGTCGGCAGGATGGTAGGCGCCCCGGTAGAGAAACGAGACGACGTAGGTCCGCATGGACCAGGGTGGCGGCGGATCCCCAGACTCGGAGGGAATTCCGGGAACGCCCTCCCCGTTCATGCGGGCCGCCTCCACAATCCCCGCCCGCTCATGCCGACGCGCCTTCCCCCGCGCCGTCCGAGGTCCTGCCCCCTCCGGCGATGGGCGCCTCGTCGAGGGCGGGAGTCCCGCCGTCGAGCCGCGCCGCTTTTCGCGGAGCCTCCGGGGCTCCTTCGGGTTGCCTGCTGTACTGAAGCTCGTACAATCGCGCGTAGATTCCACCGCGCGCGAGAAGCTCCGCGTGCGTTCCCTGCTCGCGCAGCTCGCCTCTATGCATCACCAGAATGCGGTCCGCGTCCAAGATCGTGCTCAGCCGGTGCGCGATCACCAACGATGTTCGCCCTTCCAACAAGCGGCGCAAGGCCGACTGAATCACCCGCTCGGTTTCCACGTCCACGCTGGAGGTCGCCTCGTCCAGGATCAGGAGGCTGGGGTCATAGTGGAGCGCCCGGGCGAAGGCCAAGAGCTGGCGCTCCCCCATCGAGAAATAGACGCCCCGCTCGCCGACCTCTTCCTCGAGCCCGCGCGGCAGCCGCCCCAGCATCCGGCCGCCGCCGATCTCCTGCAGGGCGCGCTCCGCCTCGCCGCGATCGCGTTCCCGCGCCCCGAACCGCAAGTTCTCCCGCACCGAGCCCGCGAACAGGAACACGTCCTGCAGGACGAGCCCGATCTGCCGCCGCAACGCGCGTCCCCCGATTTCGCGGATATCGCGTCCGTCCAGGCGTATCGATCCCCGCTGGAATTCGTAGAACCGCGTCAACAAATTCGCGATCGAGCTTTTCCCGGCTCCGGTCGCGCCGACCAGCGCCACCTTCTCCCCGGGGGCGATCCGGAAGGAGATGTCCCGCAGCACGAAGTCGTCGTCCCTGTACGCGAACCAGACGCGATCGAACTCCACTCCGCCGCGCAAGCGCTCGACCGGGACCGGGCGGGCGGGCTCGGGGACGGCCGGCTTCGTGTCCAGCAGATCGAAGATCCGCTCGGACGCGACCATCGCCGACTGGAAGACGTTGTACTTCTCGCTCAGGTCGCGGACCGGCTGGTAGAAACGCTCCGAGTACTGTAAGAAAGCCACGACCACTCCAAACGTTACCGCACCCTCGAGGATCCCCAGCCCGCCGAACCAGACGATCAGCGCGAGCGCGATCGCGCCGATGAACTCCACGGTCGGGAAGAAGACCGCGTAGTAGAAGAGGTTCTGCAGATGCGCCGTCAGGTGATCCTTGTTGGCCCGGTCGAATCCCCGGAACTCCTTCGCCTCCACGTTGAAGAGCTTCACCACCTCCACCCCTTGCAGGTGTTCTTGGAGATACGCGTTGATGCGCGCGAGCCGCGTGCGCACGCGCCGATAGCTCACGCGCACCTTGGCCCGGAACACCGCCGTGGCGATGACGAGCAGCGGGATCGTCGCGAAGGTGATGAGCGCGAGCCTCCAGTTCATGAGGAGCATCGCGCCGATGATCCCCGCGAGGAGGAAGACGTCCCCGATCACCGCGACCACGCCCTGGGCGAAAAGTTCGCTCAACACCGAGACGTCCTGCGTCACCCGGGTGAGGATGCGCCCGACCGGACGGGTGTCGAAGTAGCTCGGGGTCAGGGTCTCCACGTGGCGGAAGATCTCGAGCCTCAAATCCTGCATGGCCCGCTGGCCGACCATCGACATGGTGTAGGTCTGCCAGTACCGCAGCGCAAAGGCCACGACCAGAACGCCGACGTAGAGGAGCGAGAGCACGATGAGCCCGCGGATCGCAACCTCCGGCACGGGGCCTGCGCCGTGGAGCGGGCGTACGTAGGTATCGATGGCGACCTTGGTGATGTAGGGCCCCGCCACCTCCAGCAGGGAGATCGCCAAGAGGAGCGCGACCGAGATGAAGATCTCCTTGCGGTAGGGACGAAGATAGCGGACCAGGCGCTTCGCGAGCCCATGGTCATAGACAGCGCCTACGGTTTCTTCGTCGTGAACGGAAGATTCCCAGGGACCGCTCATAGGGTCTCCAGCTCCTCGACGACCTCTTCCCTATGGTAGAGATCGGCGTAGAGCCCGCCGCGATGGATCAGCTCCGCGTGGGTTCCGCTGTCCACGATGTTCCCCTCATCGAGCACCACGATGCGATCGACGCGGAGGAGCGCGGAACGCCGGTGGGTCGCGAGGAGTAGGGTCGGCCGGGAGGGGTGCTCGAAGAGCGCATCCAGGATTTCCTCTTCCGTTCCGGGATCGACGCTCGCGAAGGCGTCGTCGAGGAGGAGCACCGGGCGCTCGAGCGCCAGGGCCCGGGCCAGCGCGACACGCTGCTTTTGCCCACCGGAGAGGGTGATCCCGCGCTCGCCGATGATCGTATCGAGCCCGCGCGAGAACTGCTCGAGGTCCCGCGCGAGCCCGGCGCGAGCCACCGGACCGTCGGGGCTCGGGGCCGCGCCGGAGTCGTCGAATCCGAACGCGACGTTCGCCCGGATGGTGTCGGAGAAGAGGAAGCTTTCTTGTGGCACGATGCCGAACACTCGGCGCAACTCCGCGTGGGACCATTCCCGCGCGTCCCGCCCGCATACCAGGATTGTGCCCTCATCGGGGTCGTAGAGCCGCGCGAGCAGAGCGAGCAGGGTGCTCTTCCCCGCTCCCGTGCGCCCCACGATCGCCAGGCGCTCCCCCGGCCGGACGGCGAGATCGAGACCACGGAGGACGTACCGGTCGGATCCCGGGTATTTGAACCCGACATCGCGCAGCTCGATCGCGATGTAGTTCGGAGCCCGAGACCGAGCAGTCGCGCGCTCGGCACCCCCCCAATCCAGGTCCAGCTCGATCGGCTCCTCGAGGATCGCCCGGATCCGCGCCATCGAAGCCTCCCCGCGCTGGAACAGGTTCGACACCCACCCGAGGGAGATCATCGGCCACAGCAGCATCATCAAATAGATCTGAAACGCCACGAGGTCCCCGAGCGAAATCCGTCCCGAGACGACGGCGCTCCCGCCGATCCAGAGCACGACCGCGTTGGCGATCCCGCCGAGGAGCCCCATCATGGGCCCCATCATCGACCAGAGCTGGATCATCTTGCGGTTCTGCTCCGTGTAATCCTCGTGGATCGCGCGGAACGCGTCGTACTCCCCTTCCTCTTCGACGTATGCCTTCACGACGCGAATCCCGGCCAGCGTCTCCTGCGCCTTGGCGGTGAGTCTCCCGAATCGATCCTGAATCGCCTCATAGTAGCGATGGATCGTGGCGCCCAGCCGCGCGACGGTGAGCGAGAGAAGGGGAAGGGGAATCAGCGAGATCAGCGTGAGCCTCACGTCGATCCGGCACATGAGCGTGACCGCGAAGCAAAAGGTCACCACGGTGTTGGCGAAATACATGATGCCGGGGCCCAAGAAATTCCTCACCGCGTCCAAATCGTTCGTCGTGCGCGACAAGAGATCCCCCACGCGCGTCCGGCGGTAGAAGCCTGCGTGGAGCCGCTGCATGTGGTCGTAGAGGTCGTTCCGAAGCTCATACTCCATCTGGCGGGAGGAGCGGATCAGGGTCATCCGCATCAGGAACAGGAAGAGCCCCTGCAGCGCGACCGCGAGAAGGATCAGCCCCGCGTCGCGCATCAACGTGGCGCGGGCCGTGCCGTGCTGGAGGTGGTCCACCGCCTGGCGGACGATCCACGGAGACCACACCTGGAACAGGTTGGTGGCGAGGACGGCGATGCCACCCAGCAAGAGGGATACGCGGTGGCGCTTAAGGTAGGGGAAAAGGTGTCTTAAGGCTCCGATCGGATCATCACCCCCGCTACGTGACGCTTCCCTCGGTCCAGATCAGGATCCGCCCGCACGACTCGCACTGGAGCACGGCGTCGTTGCGGCGGACCTCCTGCATGGCCTGAGGGGTCAGCGCGGTGAAGCACGCGCCGCACGCGCCCTTGCGCACCTCGGCGACCGCGATGCCGTTCCGCGAGCCGGCAAGACGGTCGTAGCGGGCGAGGAGCGGCGTGGGGATGCTGGGCCGAACCTGGTCCCGGTCCGCCCGAAGCGAGTGGATGGTCTGGTCGAGCGTCGCAGCCTCTCGTTCCAGCTCCGCTTCCCCCGCCTTGAGCTTGTGCTCTTCCTCCGCGATCCGCTGCTCCTCGTGCTTGACCTGCGCCGCCAGAGTTTCCTCTCGCTCGAAATATTCCAGAACCAGGGTCTCACGGTCGGACCGCTTGGACTTCAGAAGCTCGATCTCGTGCAGCATGGCCTGGTATTCCTTGTTGGTTTTCACATCGAGGAGCTGGCGCTCGAGCTTTGCGCCCTCGTTCTGCACGACCTCGATCTCCTTCTCCTGCCCCCTGCGCTCGAGGCGTACGCGCTCCAGCTCCTTCCTGGCGCGCTCGTGCGAGGCTTTCGCCCGCTCGAGCGCCGCCCGCAGCGCCTCGCGACGCCTCGGGATCTCGTCGCGTTTGCGCTGCGCCTCCATCAGGCGCGCGTCGTAGCGCTGCACTTCGAGAAGCGCCGTGAGCTCAGGGAGCACGCCGAGCCCTCCCGACGAAAGGATGCCCGCCCGCGGGCCCTCCCCCCAATAAAAAACGGGGAGCACGCCGGAGCGCACTCCCCGTTGGACCATCCGGGGCTCGGCCGATGTGGTTTCGCCCGGGCCGGGGCTTCGCGTCCCGACCCGCCGCGTTCCGCATTGCGCCCGGCCCCCTCGCGCCGCGATGGTGGGCGGTACAGGGATTGAACCTGTGACCTCTGGCTTGTGATACCAGCGCTCTCCCAGCTGAGCTAACCGCCCGTGCGATCGAAACCAAGTACGAGGGTCCCTTCTCCGCGTGATGCTGGGGAAACGGGGCAAATGGGCCCACTTGGACTTGAACCAAGGACCACCCGGTTATGAGCCGGGCGCTCTCACCAACTGAGCTATGGGCCCGAAGAAGATCGGCCTCGTCGCAACGGACCCGAGCCGAGCAGGCTAGCATCCGGATTCCGGCCCGGTCAAGCCGCCCAAGGCGCGCGCGCCGCCCGCGTCGGTCACATCATCTCCACGTAGCCTTTGAGCCTCCGGCTCCGCGTCGGATGGCGGAGCTTCCGGAGTGCCTTGGCTTCGATCTGGCGGATCCGCTCGCGCGTGACGTTGAAGGTGGCCCCGACCTCCTCCAAGGTCCGCGGGCACCCGTCGTCCGTGAGCCCGAACCGCAAACGGATCACCTTGGCTTCGCGCTTGCTCAAGGTCTCGAGCACCTCGTTCACTTCGTCCTTCAGCATCGAGAAGGCGGCGGCCTGCGCGGGGGAGACGACGCTCGTGTCCTCGATGAAATCGCCGAGGTTCGAATCGTCGTCCTCGCCGATCGGGCGATCCAGCGAGATCGGCTCCTGCGCCGCCTTGAGCACGCTCTTGATCTTGTCCACCGGGAGCTGAAGCTTGTCGGCCACCTCCTCCGGTGTGGGCTCCCGGCCCAGCTCCTGGACCAGCCGCCGCGACGTGCGCACGACCTTGTTGATCGCCTCGATCATGTGCACCGGCACGCGGATGGTGCGCGCCTGGTCTGCGATCGCGCGGGTGATGGCCTGACGGATCCACCATGTGGCGTAGGTCGAGAACTTGTATCCTTTCCGGTAGTCGAACTTGTCGACCGCGCGCATCAGGCCCGAATTCCCCTCCTGGATCAAGTCCAGGAACTCGAGCCCGCGGTTCGTGTAGCGCTTTGCGATCGAGATCACGAGCCGCACGTTCGCTTCGATCATCTCGCGCTTCGCCTTGTCGCGCGCGATCTCCCCCGAGCGGATCTCGGTGTTGACCTCGCGGACTTGCTCGCGGGTCATCTTACCGTCGATCTCGACCTTGCGGACCTTGCGGCGCACGCTCTTCACGGCGCGCTCGAACTCGAGCAGGTCCGGCATGGTGAGCCGGGTCTCCTTCTCGACCTGCTTCAGATCCTTTCGGCTCTTCCGGGCGCGCTTCAAGAGCGCGTGGAGCCCCTCGGCGCTCCTGTCGTGGCGGCGCTCGAGCTGCGTCACCTCGGATTCCGCTTCGCGCACGTCCAGCGCGAGCTGCTTCATGCGCGTGGCGAGCCGCTCGATCAACCTCGCATTGAAGTTGAGCGCGTAGAGATCGCGCAAGAGCTCCTCTTCGGCCAAGCGCACCTTGTCGAAATGCGTCCGGCGCTTCTCCTCGGAGGCGCGGGCGGTCGACTTCTCCTTCAGCTTCACGAGCTTCCCGTTGAGCTGCCGGACCCGTTCCATCGCCTTGAGGGCGCGGGCCCGCTCGCGCTTGGGCGAGTACTCGGGGTTCCAGTTGCCGAAGTCGATCTGGAGGAAATCCTCGACCCGCATCTTCCCCTGCTTGAGCTGGGTGCCCTTCGCGAGAAGCTCCCGGATGATCGGGGTCGAGCGGAAGAGCGCGGTGCAAATCTGGCGCTCGCCCGCCTTGATCCGCTTCGCGATCTCGACCTCTCCCTCGCGGTCGAGGAGGGGGACGCGCCCCATCTCGCGCAGGTACATGCGCACCGGGTCGTCGTACCGCATCGGGTGTTGGACCAGCTGCTTCTCCTGCGGCCGCTTCTCCTCGCGGCGCTTCAGCTTGAGCTTCTGCTGCGCCTCCTCGTGGCTGTCGAACACGTCGACCTTGAGATCGTTGAGCGCGATGTAGACCTCGTCCATGTCCTCCACCGAGGCGCTCTCATCCAAGAACGCCTCGATCTGGTCGTGGAGCAGGTACTGCTGCTTGCCAGCCAGCCCCTTCAGCTCCAGGAGACGGTCCGTCTTCGCACGCTTCATTCGTTCGACTCTCCTTCCGGTCTGCCCCGGTCCCTTAGTGGATCGCGGAATGGCCGCTCCGCATATGAAGTTTCGATGCAAGATCGCGCCGTTCGGCGATAAGCCTTCCCAGCGACCCCTCGTCCCGGCTCCGCTCGGCCTCGCGGATCGCCTGGTCGAGCACCTGGATGCTCGCCTTCAATCGGCGCTCCTCCAGACGCTGGATCAGGTCCCGGGCCTCCCGGCGCGACTCCTCGACGGTCCTGCCCGGCTCGTGCGGCAGCTCGGCCAGGAGGGAGCGCGTAAGCGGGCTCCCGGACAGTAGCTCCCTAAGCTCGTCCTGACGCGGGAGGCGTGTCTCCCCGAACCACGGATTCAAGAGGTCCCGCAGCGATTCACTCCGAAAACAGATCGCTCCACCCTGGTCGAAGACCTCCGCGAAGGCGCCCTCCTCGGTCAGGACGCGCCCCGCCAGCTCCCGCTCGATCGGGTCTGTTGGAGCGGACGCCGCCCCATCGGCCGGGGAGGCGACGCCGGCTGACGCTGGGGACCCCGCGTATCCGGGTAAGGGAGCCTCGCGACGGGGCTTCGGGCCCTTCCCCCGGCCCCCGGACCGCCTCTGGACCGCTTCCATGAGCACCGCCTCTTCGAGGCCGAAGACCTCCGCCCCGCGCCGGAGCAGGAGCCTGCGTCGGATTGGATCGTCGATGCGGTCCAGGAGCCCCACGAATCTTCGTACCCTCAATTCCAGACTGGGATTCCCTTCATCCTCCCCCGCCAGCTTCGATCCCGCGAGGAAGCTCGGAACATCGAGCGCCGACTCCAGGCGCTCCTTGAGCGCGCCCGCCCCCTCCTTCCGGAGGAAGGAATCGGGGTCCTCGCCCCCCGGCAAGAGGAGCACGCGCACGTTCACCCCCGCCTGGAGCAGCGGATCCAGGCCCCGGTCCGCCGCGCGCACCCCCGCGTCGTCGCCGTCGTAGAGGAGGAGCACGTCGACCTGAAGCCGCGCCAGGAGCCGCGCCTGGTCGGGCGTGAGCGCGGTCCCGCATGTCGAGACCGCGTTCGTGAAGCCGCTCGCGTGGAGCCGGATCACGTCGAGATATCCCTCCGAAACGATCGCCTCCCTGCGCTCGCGGATGCTCTGCCGCGCGACCGGAAGCCCGTAGAGAAGCCTTCCTTTGCGAAAGACCGGTGTCTCGGGCGAATTGAGATACTTCGGCGTGTCCTCCTCGACGATGGCCCTCGCGCCGAAGCCCGCGATCTTCCCGGCGCCGGTTGCGACCGGAAAAAGGATCCGGTTCCGGAACCGGTCGTAGTGCCCGCTGCCGTCCCCTCGGCGCACGATGAGCCCGGCCTGCTCCATCACGCCCGTGGGGAGGAGCTTCGAGAGCGCCGTCAGCAGCCCGTCCCAGCCCTCCGGCGCCCAGCCGATCTCGAACCGCGTGAGCCAGGGGTCCTCGAACCCGCGGCCCGCAAGATACGCCCGCGCCCTCGCCGCGCCCCCCGCCTGGAGGCTCGCGCGGAAGAAGTCGCGCGCCAGGGCGTTCGCCTGATAGAGACGGTCGAAGATCTCCTCGCCCGGGACCCGCTCCTGCTTCGGCAGCTCGATCCCGGCGCGGTCCGCGAGCAGACGGAGCGCCTCGGGAAACGTGACCTTGTCGGTTTCCATCACGAACGCGAATACGTCGCCTCCGCGGCTACAGCCGAAGCAGTGCCAGATCTGGCGGTCCGGCGTCACGGTGAAGGACGGGGTCTTCTCGGTGTGGAACGGACAGAGACCCTTGAACGAGCGCCCGGAGCGGCGCAGCTCGACCCGCTCGCCGATGAGCTGGACGATGTCGGTCGCGTCCCGAATCCGCTCGCGCACCTCCTCGCCGATCCGCATGGTCATGGGCCCTTACCCGAGGACCACGATCGTGACCCCGGTCCCTCCCTCACGAAGCTCGCCGAGGCGAAACTCCTTCACGGTCGGCTGATCCTTGAGCCAGCGCTTCATTCTCTCTCTCAGGATTCCTTTTCCCTTGCCGTGGATGATCCGGGCGCTGTCGACGCCGCCCATGATCGCGTTCTCAAGAAACACCTCGACCGCGCGGATCGCATCGTCCGGCTCGAAGCCGCGCACGTCGATCTCCCGCGGGACATCCGGGATTTCGATCTCCTGCCGGAGCGGAGGCTTTGCCGCCCCCGCGCCGCCGAGGCGATTCGCGCCGCCGGCCGCGGCCGGCGCACCTCCCGGCCGTTCCTCGGCCTCACCCGCGTCCCGGCGAAGGGTTCCGATCGGGAGCACCGCCGTCGCGCCGCCCACCTTCACCCGGACGCGTCCATCCTGATCCGGGCTGGAAAGCACAACCCCTTCCGCCTGGAGCGCGGGCACATAGACCCTGTCCCCCTCGCGAACCCGCTGGACCGGGACGCCGCGGTCGGACGCGGGCGCCCATTCCGTCTCGGCGTCGATCGATTCGGAAACCCGGCGCGCGAGCCCGCGCGCTTCCTCCAGCGTCTCCGAGCTCGCGCGCCGATCCGCGCGGAGCTTCCTTCGGTAGTCGTCGATCTGGCTCTCGAGCTTCCGGAGCAGGTCTCGCCTCGCTTGGAGCTCGGCCTGCTTGCGCTCACGCCGCTCCGATTCGAGCTTCGAGAGCGCTGTCTTGAGCTCCCCTTCACGCTCCGCGAGGCGGAGGCGCGTTTGCGAAAGCTCCTCCCGCTCGCGGGCAACTTCCGCTTTGAGGCGTCCCAGCTCCTCGATCAAGACGCCCAGATCGCGCTCGCCGCGCGGCAGAAGGTCCCGCGCGCGCTCGAGCACAGCGCGGTCCATGCCGAATCGCTCCGCCACCTGGATCGCGCGGCTCCTCCCCGGAACGCCGAGGATGAGCGTGAACCTCGGCTTGAGGGTCTCCTCGTCGAAGGCCATGGAGGCGTTCCTCACGCCGGCGGTCTCCTGCGCGAAGGACTTCAGGGCGCCATGGTGCGTCGTGGCCAGACACAAGGTCTTCCGCTCGAGGAGCCGCTCGAGGATCGCCTGCCCCAGCGCGGCGCCCTCGGTCGGATCGGTTCCCGATCCCAGCTCATCCAGGAGCACGAGGCTCTGGGGGGTCGCGAGCGAGATCGCCTCGGCCACCCGGCGGAGGTGCGAGAGGAAGGTGCTCACGTCCTCCAGAAGGGACTGCTCGTCCCCGATGTCGCAGACCACGTGGTCGAACCAGGGGACGGTCGTTCCCGTGGCGGCGGGAATCGGCAGCCCCGCCATCGCGAGCAGCGCCGAGAGCCCGACCGTCTTGAGCGCGACCGTCTTTCCTCCCATATTCGGCCCGGTCACGAGGAGGAGCGGGGACCCGCGGTCCAGCTCCAAATCGAGCGGCACCGGCGCCGACTCCATCTCGCCGCGCGCGTGACGCTCGACCAGGATTGGATGCCGCGCCCCCCGGAGCCTCAAGGACCGATCGTCGGTGAGCGCGGGCAAGACGCCCCCTTGAGCCTCCGCCCACGCCGAAACCGCCTGCGCCGCGTCCAGCCGCGCGAGGCATGCCAGGTCCCGCGCGAGCCCCTCACGGTCGCGCCGCGCGAGGGCGCTCAGCTCGCGCAGCACGCGGTTCACCTCGCCCAGCTCGTCCATGAAGAGGTCGGCGAGCTGGCTATTCGCCTCCGCGGCCTCACGCGGCTCGAGGAACACGGAGGTGCCGCTTCCCGAATAGCCGAGCGCCACGCCCGGGACCTGGCGCCTCTGGGAAGCAGGCACCGCGATCGCGTACCGGCCATCCCGCAGCGTGACGAAGCTCTCGGCGATTCCGAGGCCACGCAGGATCGACTCGAGCTTCAGCGCGAGATGCTGGCGCAGCGTGTGAATCGAGCGCCGGATCCTGGCCAGGTCAGGGCTCGCGTCGTCCCGCACGTCGCCGGAGGGCTCGAGCGTCCGGCCCAGCTCGCGATGGAGCGCCGGAAGCGGCGTGAGCTCACCCAGGAGCCTCGAAAGCCCCGGCGTGTCCCTGCGGTTTTTTCGGAGCCATGCGTGCGCGAAGCCCGTCTGGTCGAGAAGGAGGCGCAGTTGCCATAGCTCCTCCCCGCTGAGGAGGGCACCTTCGGTTTCCAGCTGCTCGAGGAGGGACCTCACGTCGGGCGGCGCGCCGGCGGGGGGCTCATCCCCTGTCCCTATAAGCGAGATCAAATCGCCGTAAAGCTCCTGGTCTCGGCGCGCGTCGTCCAGCCGCGCCTGGCACCGGATCGCGAGCACACGCTCCCGTCCGGGGGCCGAGCGGGTCCGCCCCGCTATCGTCTCGAGGACGGCGGGGAACTCCAGAACTTGTTGCGCGTGACTCGGAGGGCCGGATTCCAAGGGAACCGGGCACCCCGAGGGCTCGCGCGTACGAGAGTTTGTGATGTCTGTTCGTCCGGAAGTGCGGTGTCGGTGACGAAGCTTCGGCCCAAGTGGGTAAGCGGGAAACCGGCCCCCGCCGATCTCCCGCGTTGCTGCCGATGTCCGGAGCGCTACTCCGCTTTCATCCGGGCCATCATCTTTCTCTTGGCGGCGTTCAGCTTGCGCTTCCTCCGCTCGCTCGGTTTCTCGAAGTGCTGGTGACGTCGCAAATCGGCGAGAACTCCTGCCTTCTCGCACTTCTTCTTGAACCGGCGAAGGGCACTCTCGAAGGATTCACCTTCCTTTACCCTGATGCCGGGCATCCTATGAATCGCCTCCTAACCCTGGTTTGGGTCCGCTTGGTCCTCCGTTACTGCCTAGGTGGGCAGCATACGCCTAACACTAATCAAGATACCCCGAGCGGGAGGGTCTGTCAACACAAAGCTAAC
The DNA here is from genome assembly GCA_005893275.1 of Candidatus Eisenbacteria bacterium. NCBI lineage: Bacteria > Candidatus Eiseniibacteriota > Candidatus Eiseniibacteriota bacterium. The sequence goes on from VBOW01000014.1 coordinate 116,267, forward strand.
TCCCATCATCGCAGTGAGTTCCGCGCCAAGCTAATGAGGGCCAACGCCGCGGTCTCGGTGGTTAACCTGCTAGGACCTAATGAGATAACTGAAAAATGCTCGGCCTGGAGCAATCGGCGCTCCTCGCTGGCAAATCCCCCCGGAGGCCCAACCGCCAGCGTGACAGGATCTTCCGAGCTTCTCACGAGGGCCATGGCCGGTTCCCCCCCTTCGGGATCGGCGGCGAAGCGGAGCCCCGATGGCAGATGCCTCAGGGCCTCGCCGAGGGAGCCGGACGAGCGGATCTCGGGAAGCCGGGTCCGGAGGGATTGCTTGAGCCCGGCCCGGGCGATCCGGCCGAGCCGCGAGAGGCGCTGCGCTTTGAGGGCCCCCCGCCCGCTCCGCTCGCAGACGACGAAGTCGAAGGCGCTCACCCCGAGCGGAACGCCGTGCGCCACGACCTGCTCGACATCGCCCGAGGCCGGCAGGCCCACCAAGGCCACGATGGTGCGCGCGAGCTCGCCCACTCCCTCACGGCGTCCCACGATCCTGCCAATGGCGGCGCGACGCTCGGTCGACTCGAGCACACACTCGAAGTAGGAGCCTTCCCCGTCGATCGCCTGAAACGGCGTCCCGGCTTTGGCGCGATGTACGTGGAGGAGGTGGTGCGATTCCTCGGGGCTCAGCTTCAAGCGATCCGACCCGACGGAGGCCGGGTCCACCCAGAACAGGGTGTCCGGGCGCCGGCGCTCGACCAATTCAGCCGCCGTTCCGCGGACGGTGCGGTGGCGGAACCTTGGCTTCGGGCAGCTCCTCCAATTCCATGAAGAGCTTCCTGCCGCGCTCCGAGGGCTTGGTCGGGGTGTGGACGGTCACCTGGACGAGGAGGTCGCCCGAGCCGGCGCGCTTGAGGCTCTTGAGACCCTTGCCGCGCAACCGAAGCACCTGACCCGACTGGATCCCCTGCGGGATATCCACCTTGGCCCTGCCCCCGAGCGTGGGCACTTCGATTTTTCCGCCGAGCGCCGCGCGGGCAATGCTGATCGGGACCTCGACGATGAGGTCCTCGCCGTCCCGCGCGAAAACCGGATGCTCGATTTCCTCGATGTGGGCGATGAGATCCCCCGCCGGCCCGCCGCGGACCCCCGCGTCGCCCAGCCTCCGAAGCGGGATGTAGTTTCCGGTCATCACACCGGGCGGCACGCGGATCGTGATCTCTTCTTGAACCCGGACGCGCCCTTCGCCGGAGCACGTGGGGCACGGATCCTCGATCACCGCTCCCTCGCCTTGGCATCGGTCGCACGTGGTCACGCTGATGAGCTGGCCGAAGAGCGACCTTTGCACGGCGCGGACCTGGCCCGAGCCGCCGCAGACGGGGCACGTGCGCTTCGAGGTGCCCGCCTTCGCCCCGGTGCCGCCGCACACCGCGCAGGTTCCCATGCGACGGATCTTGATCCGCTTCTCCACGCCGGTGGCGATCTCCTCCAGCGTGAGTGGAAGGCGGATTTCAAGGTTCCGCCCGCGGCGCTCGCTCGGGCCGGCGCGCCGCCCGCCCATCTGCGACTCGAATACCTCCCCGAACCCGCCCCCCATACCTCCGAAGTCGCGCATGAACGCGCGCAGGGCGTCCGCGAGGTCGAAGCCTTCGAACTCGGCCCCTCCCCCGCCGGCGGGGGCGCCCGCGGCGTGTCCGAACCGGTCGTAGCGCGCGCGCTTTTCGGGATCGTGGAGGACTTCGTACGCCTCGGCGACCTCCTTGAAGCTCTCTTCGGCCTTCTTATCGCCTGGATTTCGGTCCGGGTGGAATTTCATCGCGAGCTGCCGGTAGGCCTTCTTGAGCTCGTCGTCCGTCGCCGTACGGGGAACGCCCAAGATCTCGTAATAATCCCGGCGCGTCGTCAGAACTCAACCTCCCCGGCGCCCGGCGCCGCGTTCCCTTCCATTCCTTGCGCGGACCGGTTGGGCGCGGGCGATCCCGCAACGACGACCTGGGCGTGGCGCAGCACGCGTCCTTTGAAGAGGTATCCCGGAACCAGCACCTCGAGCACCGTGCCGAGCGGATGGCTTCCGCTCGGCCGTTGCGCCTTCGCGTCGTGAAGCTCGGGATCGAACCGCTCCCCCAACGCCCGGATCTCCTCCACCCCCTCCTTCTCGAGCGTTTGCCAGAGACGGTCGCGGATCAGGAGGACGCCGGAGCGAAAAGGATCCCCTTCGCGATCTTTGGATGCCTCGAGCGACCGGTCGATGTCATCGAGGACCGGGAGGATGCCGCGGAGCCACGATTCCCGCGCCGCGAGGACGGCCGTCTCCATGTCCTGCTTGCGGCGACGGTTCATGTTGGTGAGCTCGGCGAGCGCGCGCATCAGCTCGTCTTCCCGCGCGCGCGCGCGCTCGAGCTCGGCGAAGAGCCGCGCGGGATCCTCCACGAGCGCTGGCCTCGGCCCCTCGGCCGCCGCGGGCGTCCCTGTCTCGGGGGCCTTCGCGCGCCCCTCCGGCGCGATCTCGACGTCCGGGTGCTCGGGTGTCTGATCCTTTTTCCGATTCATGCGAAATCCGCGAGCCGGTCCCCCACGTAGGATACGAGCGAAAGGAGTCTAGGATACGGCATGCGGACCGGCCCCAGCACGCCCAACGATCCGTGGAGCCGGCTCGACGCGATCCCGGTGCCGACGAGCGAGCAGGCCCGCATCGGCCCCTCCCCCAGCTCGCGGCCGATCGTCACCCGGGCGCCTCCGGTACCCGTGAAGGCGCCCAGGGCGCGCGTCAAAGGCTCCGGCTCGGCGAGCAGCGCCACGAGGCCGCGGAGGCGATCTGCGGACTGAAACTCCGGCTGCGAGGCGATGTTCTCGGCGCCCCCGATGCGGACCTCGGGGCGTCTCAGCGTCTCGAGCAACTTGCACGTTCGGCGGAGCGCGTCGACGATCAGCGGCGCCGCGGGCGCGGGTGCTTCCTCGCGCGCGGCGCGGGCCACCGCCGCGCATGCGGCGGGGTCCCGAATGGGCAAACGCTCGGCGATCCATCGCACCGCGAGCCGGAGGGTCGCCGCGTCGCCCCCCCCGGACGGCCGCCAGGTCGTGGAGGAAACGCGCTCGCCGCGCTCCCCGAGCGCGAGAAGGATCACCCCCTCCTCGAGCGCGACCAGATCGAGGCTCTGGACGATCGGCAGCTCCACCCACGGCCGCACGGCCACCATCGCGAGCTGTCCCGAGCTCTTCGCCAGGACTCGGGTCGCGAGCCCTTGGAGGTCTTCGGCGGCCGGAGCGCGGCGATCGAGAGCCTTGTCCAGCGCGCGTTTCGTCGCCGGCGCGATCGGCTCGGGCTCGATCAGCGAATCGACGTAGTAGCGATAGCCGGTCTCGGTGGGTACGCGGCCGGCCGATGTGTGCGGATGATCCAGGAGGCCTTCTGCCTCGAGGCGTTTCATCGCGTTTCGGATGGTCGCTGGAGAGATGCTCAAGTGGTACGCCATGCGGACATACTGCGAGCCGACCGGCTCTGCCCTCATGACGTGGCTCTCTACCACGAATTTGAGGATCCGGCGATGCCGCTCGTCCAGGTCGGGCCTAACCATAGGTCGGGTTGGTTGGCACTCGCAGACGTCAAGTGCTAACCCGGGCCGAACGCTATCAGCCCTGGGGCTTTGGTGTCAAGCGGAAGGGGTATGCGATGACACCGCAGCGCCTTGCGGCGGACCTCCGGGGCCGGGCGGATCGGTCCGCGCGAAGAGCTCGCTCGCGAGGTCGTGCGCGAGGAAGAGCCCCTGATCGCTCGGCCGGAGGCGCCCGGGGGGCGAGGCTTGGACCGCATGCCCCTCCTCGGCCCAAAGCCTCCACGCCGCGATCTTCGCGTCGGAAAATCGCGCGAGATGCCGTGAGACCCTAAGCCCTCGAGCCCTTCGCAGCCCGAGGAAGATCGCCTCCTCCGATGCCTCGGTCTCGGAGAGCACGCGTTGCTCCACCCGGGGCAGCTCCCCGGATTCCACGCGATCGAAGTAGCGCGGGATCGACTCTTCGTTCCGCCAGCGGGAGCGGCCGTCGAAGGAATGCGCGCCGGGGCCAAGGCCGAGATAGGGCCGTCTCGTCCAATACCCCTCGTTGTGACGCGAGCGATATCCCGGCAGGGCGAAGTTCGAGACCTCGTAATGCCGGTAGCCCGCGCCCGTGAGGATCGCGACCAGGTCCTCATAGCGGCGGAACACCTCTTCCTCGCCGGGAACCGTGACCGCGCCGCGCTCCGCCTTGGCGTGAAGCGGGGTTCCCTCCTCGAGCTGGAGCGGATAGGCTGAGACGTGCGGCACGCCCAGCCCCACGAGCCGCCTGAGGCCCGCGCGGAATCCCTCCGCCGTCTCGCCGGGGACGCCGTACATGAGATCGATCGAGACGTTCCGAAACCCCGCCCGCCGGGTGAGCGCCAGCGCGCGGAGGGCGGATTCCGCGGTGTGGATGCGGCCCAGGGAGCGGAGCGCCGCGGCCTCGAGCGACTGGACGCCGAGGCTCAGGCGGCCTACGCCCCCCTCGAACAGGATCGACAGCTTCTCCGGAGTGAGCCCCTCGGGGTTCGCCTCGACCGTGAACTCGCGCACGCGGCTCAGATCCCACGCCCCGCGGATCCAGGCGAGAAACCGGCCGAGCGCCGCGGGCGAAAGCGCGGTGGGCGTGCCCCCGCCCACGTAGATCGTCCGCGGCCGGCTCCACGCCCCGCCATCCGCCGGCTGCGCGCGCTCCCATTCGCGGACGAGCGCCGCGAGAAGCCGTTCCGGCTCCGCGTGGTGCAGCGGCGCCTTCACGAAATCGCAATAGGGGCAAATGCTGCGGCAGTAAGGCAGATGGATGTAGAGGCCGTATTCCACGGTCAGCGCACCGGGTGGAAGAGGCGGTTGAACCGAGGCATGCTCCTCTCGGCGTCCCACGACCAGTAGAGGATCATCGCCTTCCCCTTGATCAGATTCAGCGGGAGCGGGCCCCAGAAGCGGCTGTCGTGACTGTTGTCGCGGTTGTCCCCCATCATGAAGATGTGCCCCTTCGGCACGACGAAGGGGCCGAAGTTGTCCCGTCCGCTGATCTCTCGAGGCAGAATCCGCTCGTCGGAGTGGATGACGTAGGGCTCCCTCTGGGGGGTGCCGTCGACGTAGAGCACCTTGTCCTTGATCTCGATCGTCTGGCCCTCCACCGCCACGCATCGTTTGATGAAGTCCCGGCTGGGGTCGTCGGGGTAGCGGAACACGATGACGTCCCCTCGGTGCGGCTGCCGGATCGCCGGGAAGCGGTAATAGACGATTCGATGGCCCGCGAGGCCGATGTCGATCTCGGAGCCGTAGACGAGCTTGTTCACGAAGAGAAAGTCTCCGACCAGAAGCGTGTTCTCCATCGAGCCGGTCGGGATGCGGAACGCCTGGACGACGAGCCCGCGGATCACCACCGTGAGCAGAACGGCGAGGACGATCGCTTCGACGTATTCCCGCAGCGTGGACTTGGTTCGAGCGGCACGCCTCGACTTCGCTTTGGTCGCCACCCTCGCGCTCTCCATTCGATCACCTCCCACGGGAAGCCCCTATCGTTCCACGCGCAGGACCGCGAGAAACGCCTCTTGCGGAATCCGGACGGTACCCACTTGCTTCATACGTTTCTTGCCCTCGCGCTGTTTCTCGAGAAGCTTTCGTTTCCGCGTGATGTCGCCACCGTAGCACTTCGCGAGGACGTTCTTCCGCATCGCGGGGATGGTCTCCCGCGCGATGACATGGTTTCCGATCGCGGCTTGAACCGCGATCGGAAACATCTGCCGGGGAATCAGCTCCTTGAGCTTCGCCGAAACGTCGCGACCCCATTCATACGCCTTCTCGCGGTGCACGATGACCGAGAGCGCGTCCACCGGCTCGCCGTTCAGGAGCAGATCCATCCGCACAAGATCCGCCGGCTTCATCCCCGAGAACTCGTAGTCCAGGGACGCATAGCCCCTGCTGATCGATTTGAGCCTGTCGTAGAAGTCGAGGACGATCTCGGCGAGCGGAAGCTCGTAGGTGATGTGGGCGCGGGCTTCGTCCGGAAACTCCATCCCGACGAAGATGCCCCGACGGTCCTGCGCGAGCTTCATGATGTTCCCCACATAGTCCGCCGGCACCACGATCTGGGCCCTCACGTAGGGCTCCTCGATCTGCTCGATCTGGTTCGCCGGCGGAAGGAGAGCGGGGTTTTCGACGAGCAGGACCTCGCCGTCCGTCTTCGTCACGCGGTACTCGACGCTCGGGACGGTCGCGATCAGGTTGACGCCGTACTCGCGGGTGAGTCGCTCCTGGATGATCTCCATGTGGAGCAATCCGAGAAACCCGCAGCGGAAGCCGAACCCGAGGGCGAGCGACGTCTCGGGCTCGAACGTGAGCGAGGCGTCGTTCAGCTGAAGCTTCGCGAGCGATTCCTTGAGCGACTCGTAGCTCTCGGCGTCGATCGGGTACAGCCCCGAAAACACCATCGGCTTCACCGGCCGGTATCCCGGCAGCGCTTCCGCGCCCGGGTCCGACGCGTTCGTGATCGTGTCGCCAACCTTCGCGTCCGCGACCACCTTCACGTTCGCGATCACGTATCCCACGTCCCCGGCCCAAAGCTCCTCCCGCGGCTCCAGCCCCAGGCGCAGCACCCCAACCTCGAGCACTTCGTGGGTCTTCCCCGTGGAATGGAACCGGATCGAATCTCCGGCGCGAATGACGCCGCGCACGAGCCGCACGTACACGATCACGCCGCGGAACTGATCGAATACGGAATCGAAGATCAGGGCCTGGAGCGGATCCCCGCTCCGATCCTCCGGAGCCGGGATCCGCTCGATGACCGCTTCCAGAAGCGCCTCGATGTTGCGTCCCTCCTTCGCCGAGACGCGGATCACGTCCTCGGGCTCCACGTGAAGCAGGTGGGCCATCTCGAGCGCGGCGTCGTCCGGGTGGGCCGCGGGCAAGTCGATCTTGTTCACGACGGGCACGATGCTGAGCTTCTGATCCAGAGCGAGGAAGAGATTCGAGAGGGTCTGCGCCTCGATGCCCTGGGAAGCGTCCACGACCAGGATCGCGCCCTCGCATGCCGCGAGGCTCCGCGAGACCTCATACGTGAAATCGACGTGTCCGGGGGTATCGATCAGGTTCAGCTGGTACGTCCTCCCATCCCGCGCTCGGTACTCCATGGCGATCGCGTGGGACTTGATCGTGATCCCCTTCTCCCGCTCCAAGTCCATGTTGTCGAGAACCTGATCCTTCATCTTGCCTCGAGGAATCGTGTTCGTGATCTCGAGCAGCCGGTCGGCCAGCGTCGATTTCCCGTGGTCGATGTGCGCGATGATGCAGAAGTTCCGGACGAGGGAGCGCGGAATCACAGGAGGGGGATCAGAACCGGGTCCGGACGGCGAGCGTGATGCGGGGTCTCTCCCCTGGGTCCCGGACCGCTTCGGAAGGGCCGAAATCCGCCTCGAAGGTGGCGAGGTGGGCGTCGACGAACGCGTCGACCGTGGACAGGAGATGCGCGGCGACGCCCCACCAGATCCAATTGATTTTCCGGTTCCGGTGCGCTTCCCGGTCCTGGTCGGCGGACAGGTAGGCGGGATCCAGGCTGTAGTCCACTCCGGCCTCAGCATCGGCCGCGGCAATGGCGTCCAGGTGATCCACCGCGTCGTTCTCCTTCTTGAATTCGTTCCACGCCTGGTATGCCAAGAGCCCCTCGCCGGCGACCACCCCCACCGCCTTCAAGTACTTATGATTGTACAGTTGCCCCCAGCCCGGCACGGCGGCCGACCGGAGCATGACGAGGAACGGACGCGATCGATGGCGGAGCGAATCCGCGCGGCCCGGCGCCGGCCCGGTGCTCTGTGGAGCGGCCGCGAGGGCCGTGGCCGCGCCGCCGGCGACCAGGAACGCCGCGAGCACGAGCGCCGCGCTACTCCTTGGTGAAGGCGTGAGCGATCGCAAGGAAGAGAAGAAGCAGCCCGCCGAATCCATAGACCCCGATCACGACGCCGTGGGTGAAATCGTGTCCCAAGGAGGAGTGCCCCAGCAGATATTGGAGCCCTTCGGCCAGCGTGACGATCAGAACGATCAGGATCACGAACGACCACTTCCGGGCCAACGCGACGATGACGACCGCAACCAGGAACCCGAGCACGCGTGGATCGCCCCAGTTGAATGAGAGGAGCGAATGGAGGAAATCTTTCATCGTCTCTCACCTCGAATCGTGTTGGCGGGAACGTGTGGGAATCGAACCCACCTCGGACGTTATGAGCGCCCGACAAAAGGATTTGAAGTCCTCGGAGTCCACCAGAACCCATCCGTCCCCGAGCAGCGTGTCACGCCGCCACCTCGAGCCACCGCGTTCGACGGGGAAGAACTTCCCCTACCACCGTGGCGGACACCCTCCCCCGCGTGAGCCTCCGCATGAGCGCGGTCGCGCGTGAAGGACGGACCGCGATCAGGAGACCTCCCGAGGTCTGTGGATCGACGAGCACCTTTCGGAGCGGTTCGGGCACGCCGGCGTCGAAGGTCACGTCGGGCGTTGTATACGCCGCGTTGGTCATCAGTCCTCCGGGGGCCACACCCCGGGCAGCGAATTCCAGCACCCCCGGCAGCACCGGAACCGCCGCGCTCCAGATCCGGATCGTCTTCCGGCTGGCTCGCGCCACGTTCAGCGCGTGGCCCAAGAGACCGAAGCCGGTCACGTCGGTCGCCGCGCTCACCCCCACGGCCTGCATGGCTTCGCCGGCGGCGCGGTTCAGCGTCGCCATCTGGGTGGTCATGAGCCGGATCGTCGCTTCCGTGAGAAGCCGCTGCTTGAGCGCGGTCGCCAGGATGCCGACGCCCAGGGGCTTGGTCAGAACGAGCATATCTCCGCTCGCCGCCCCCGCATTCGAGATGATTCGCTTCGGGTGGACCTCCCCGGTGACCGCGAAGCCGAACTTCATCTCCTTGTCGCGCACGGAATGTCCTCCCATGAGCGCGACGCGTGCCTGCTTCAACAGTTCCGCGCCGCCGCGAAGGATCTCGCCGAGAACCTTCATGTCCCCCGATTCCGGATAACAGACGATCGAGAGGGCCGTCATCGGCGTCCCGCCCATCGCGTAGACGTCGCTCAGCGCGTTCGCCGCGGCGATCCGCCCGAAGTCGAATGGATCGTTGACCATGGGCGTGAAGAAATCCACCGTCTGCACGAGCGCGCGGGTCGCGGAGATTCGGAACACCCCGGCGTCGTCCCAGGTCTCCGGGCCGACCAGCACGCCCTTCGATCTCGGAGCGGCGGGGAGGGCGGAGAGCACGTCCCTCAAATCGAGCGGGCTCAACTTGGCGGCGCAGCCGGCGCAGGAGACCTGCTCGGTCAATCGGACGGCTTCGTTTCGTGCCTGATTCACGGGAGGAACGCCCAGGCCTCGATTTCGACCCTCGCGTCGCGGGGCAGCGAGCGGACCGCGACCGTGCTGCGCGCGGGCTTGGGCTCCGGGAAAAAGCGGCCGTACACCTCGTTCATGGCGGCGAAGTCGCCCATGTCGGCCAGGAACACCGTGGTCTTGACGACATCGCCCAGCCCCGCATGGGCGGCGTTCAGGACCGCGTCGAGATTCTGGAGAGCGCGCTCGGTTTCCGCCCCCACCCCCCCGGGTACGAGCTTCCCCGTCGCCGGATCGAGGCCCACCTGGCCGGAGGAAACGATCCAGCGACCCGAGAGCGACCCCGTCCGCCCCTGCGCGTAGGGGCCGATCGCCGCCGGCGCGTGCGGCGTCTGGATGGCCGTCAGCGGCTCCCGGCTCACTCGACCGTGACGCTCTTGGCCAGGTTGCGAGGCTGGTCCACGTCGCAGCCGCGCTCGACCGCGATGTAGTACGCGAGCAGCTGGAGGGGCAGGACCGAGAGGAGCGGCGTGAGCGGTCCGAGCGCGCGCGGGATGTAAATGACGTGGTCCGCCTTGGTCGCGACGTGCTCGTCCCCTTCGGAGGCGATCGCGATGATCTTGCCTCGCCGCGCGCGCACCTCCTCCATGTTGTTCAGGACCTTTTCGTAGGCCGAATCCTGCGTGCAGATGAAAACGACCGGCATGTTCTCATCGATGAGCGCGATCGGACCGTGCTTCATTTCGGCGGCGGGGTAGCCTTCGGCGTGGATGTACGAAATCTCCTTGAGCTTCAGGGCCCCCTCGAGCGCCACCGGGAAGTTGTATCCGCGCCCCAAGTAGAGGAAGTTGTTGTGGTGGGCGTAGGCCTTCGCGATCGCCTTGACCTTGTCGGCATCGGCCAGGATGCGCTCGATCTTCCCGGGGATCGAGGCGAGCTCGCGCGTCAGCTCGGCTCCCAGCTCGGGCGACAGCTCACCCAGACGGCCGAGGTACAGGGTCAGGAGCGTGAGGGCCGCGACCTGCGACGTGAACGCCTTGGTGGACGCCACGCCGATCTCCGGTCCCGCGTGGATGTACACGCCGCCGCCCGACTCGCGCGCGATCGTGCTTCCGACCACGTTGCAGACGCCGAGCACCCGCGCGCCTCTCCGTTTGGCCTCCCGCATCGCGGCGAGGGTGTCGGCGGTCTCGCCCGACTGGCTGACCGCGATCACCACGGTCCCGGGTTCCAGGATCGGATTCCGATAGCGGAATTCCGAGGCGTACTCCACTTCGACCGGAATCCGCGCCAGCTCCTCGATCAGGTATTCGCCGATCATTCCGGCGTGCCACGAGGTCCCGCACGCGGTGATGACCACGCGGGTGATCGCGCGCAGCTCCGCCGGCGACATGTTGAGCCCGCCCAGGCGCGACGTGCCCTCCTCGGCAAGCAGGCGTCCGCGCAGCGTGTTCCGGAGCGACTGCGGCTGCTCGAAAATCTCCTTCAGCATGAAGTGCGCGTAGCCGGCCTTCTCGATCTTCTCGAGATCCCAGTCGACGGTCTCGACGCGTTTCGAAACGGTCTCCTCCCGGATCGTGGAGGTGTGGATTCCCCTCGGGGTGAGGACGACCATTTCCTCGTCGTCCAGATACACCACTTGATTCGTATGCCGGATGATCGCGGAGACGTCGGACGCGAGGACGTACTCGGAATCGCAAATTCCGACGACGAGCGGGCTCCCGTGCCGCGCGCCCACGATCTTTCCGGGATCTTCCCGCGCGATGACCGCGATGCCGTAGGTTCCGGTGACATGCTGGAGCGCTGCGGCCACGGCACGCTCCAAATTACCCTCGAAATACTTCTCGATCAGGTGCGCGATGGTCTCGGTATCGGTGTCGGTGGTGAAGCGATGCCCTTCCTGCTCGAGCTTCTTCTTGAGGGTGGCGTAGTTCTCGATGATTCCGTTGTGGGCGACCGCGATATTGCCCTTGCAGTCGATATGCGGGTGGGCGTTGACCGTGGTCGGCTGGCCGTGCGTAGCCCAGCGGGTGTGCGCGATCCCGAGACATCCGCGAGGCTTCGATCCCTTCAGGAGGCCTTCCAGGACGGCAATCTTGCCGGCCGACTTCTCCACCACGAGGCCCTGGCCGTTCAGAATGGCGACCCCCGCAGAGTCGTAGCCGCGATACTCGAGCCGCTTCAAGCCTTCCAGCAAGATCGGCAACGAATCCTGCGAACCGACGTAACCTACGATTCCGCACATGTTCCCGGGTCTCCCCCCTAATGCGATCGAGGGCGGGCTTGAGAGCGCTCGATCGCTCGACCGGCACGGCCCGCCAACGCCTCGGCGTCCTCCCGGCTCCGCGCCTCCGCCAGGATTCGCACGATGGGCTCCGTGCCTGAAGCGCGTACCTGCACCCAAGAATCTTCCCAGACGTACTTTTCCCCGTCCAGAACATTGCGCGCTCCGTCGGGGAACTCCCGGCGAAGCTCCTCCGAGAGAGCGGCCGCGTCGGTGAGGCTGAGATCGAGCTTGCGCTTGACCATCAGGACCGCCGGCAGCTCGGCAAGGCGCCGGCTCAAGGACCGCGGGTCGCGCGCGAGCCAATCGACCGCGATCGCCGCGGCCAGGAGACCGTCGCGGGTCGCGTGCAGCGCCGGATAGATGACGCCGCCGTTCCCCTCCCCGCCGATCACGCCTCCGATCTCGATCAGCTTCTGCGCGACGTGAGCCTCCCCCACCTTCGTCCGGTGCACCGGGGCGCCGTATCGCCGGGCGATCCAATCCACGCCGATCGAGGTGGAAGCGTTCACCGCCACCGGGCCCGGGCGACGCGCGAGCGCCCAATCGACCGCGATCTGAAGCGTCCGCTCCTCGCCGATCGGCTCGCCCCGCTCGTCCACGATCGCGAGCCGGTCGGCATCGGGGTCGTTCGCGAACCCGACCGCGGCCCCGGTCGCGCGCACCCGCTCGCCGAGCGCGCCGAGATTTTCGGGGAGCGGCTCCGCCCCCCGGGGGAATCGGCCGCTCGGCTCGCAAAAGAGCCGCTCCACCTCGCAGCCCATCGCTTCGAGCAGGGCGGGGGTCGCCTCCCAGCCGGCTCCGTTTGTCGCGTCCACCACGACCCGAAAGCGGCGGTTTCGAATCCGGGGCCGATCGAAACCGTCGAGCGCCAGGATCGCGTCGCGATGGCGGCGGATCGCGTCCTTGTCCTCCCGGGTCGATCCCACTTCCGTGTGAGGGGCCCACGCGCGGACCCCCACCCTAGCGCGACGCGCCACCTCCTCCGATTGTGCCGGCGCGAGGAACGTCCCGCCCGGTCCGAACAGCTTGAGCGCGTTCCAAGGGGCCGGGTTGTGGCTCGCCGTGATCGCAACGCCGCCGGAGGCTCCGTGGTGCCGGATCGCAAAGAGAATGGTGGGCGTGGGCGCGATCCCCACGTCCACGACATCGTGACCCGACGCGAGGAGCGCCGCCTGCACAAGGTGCGAGACCCACGCGCCGCTCGGACGCGTGTCGCGTCCGACGACCACGGGACCGGGATCGAGGAAGAAGGCGTGCGCGCCCGCGACCCGGAGGACGACGTCGGGCGTGAGGGTTTCCCCCACAATCCCGCGAACCCCGGAGGGGCCGACCATGAGGCCTTGCAGAGGATCGGAGGCGGGAGGTTTCGATTCCCGCGCTCCCCCCGCCGCGTCCCCCGCATGGGGGCGCGCGGCGTGGCGGTTTGTCGTCATGACATGCGGCCGAGTGTGCGGGTCGGCCGGCCCGGGAATGGAGCTGGTGAGCGGAATCGAACCGCTGACCTACGCATTACGAGTGCGTTGCTCTACCAGCTGAGCTACACCAGCTTGGTTTTCGAGAGACGCGATGCTCTGCCGTGAAGGACCGGCGAAAATGAATGGTGCGACCCCGCAGAATCGAACTGCGGACACCCACGTTTTCAGCGTGGTGCTCTACCAACTGAGCTAGGGTCGCGCCGGACGGGGAAGTTATCATGAGGCACTGCCTTGGGTCAACGGCTAGGCGAGCCGGCGGCGGCGATCGGAGCGCCCATCGCGCCGGTCGGGCTTCCTGCGTCGATCGTCGTTCTCGCGGGTTGGAAGATAGATCGTGACAATGCTGCTCCAGTCCCCCTCGCTCCGCGCGCGGATTTCGCCGCCGTGCTCCCGCACGATCTGGTAGGCCATCGCGAGGCCGACGCCCGCGCCGTAGCGGCGTGAGGTCGAGAAGGGAACGAAGAGCCGATCGAGCACCTCCCCCGCGGCCTTCGGCCCGTCGTGCGCGACCTCGGCCTGCACCGCGCCCTGCGCCGCGCGTGTCTCGACACGCAGCCGGCCGCCGCTCGGCACGGAATGGAGCGCGTAGCTCAGGACGTTCACGAGCACCTGTCGCATCTTTTCGTTGTCGAGGAGAAGGGTGGGCACGTCGGGCGCCAGACGCTTGAGGAGCCGGACGCGCCGACGCACCAGGTCCTCCGCCTGCGACTGCAGCACCTCCTGGACGAGCGTATTCAGGTTTTCGAGCTTCAAGCGGGGCCGGGTCATCTGCGCGAGCGCCACCTGCTCGCTCAACACGCGCTCCAAGCGCTCGGTTTCACGCAGGATGATCTCGAGATATTCACGATTGGGGTCCTTCGGCGTCAGGCTCTTCAGGACACGCTTGGCGAACCCGGTGATCGCGGCGACGGGGTTGCGGACGTCCTGCGCGACCTGAACGCCCCGCTCCCCCACGACCGCCAGCTTCTCGGCGTGGCGAAGCTGCGCCTCGACTTCGTGGAGGCGCCGGTCCTTCATCCGGAGGGTCTCCTCCTGCGAGGAGCGCGTGTCCGCGAGCGAGGCGATCGACGCGACGAGATCGGCGATCATGGCGTCCTCCGCATCGAACGACGCCGGAACCTCTTGGGTCCCGCCCGATTTGTTGAACACGAGGATCGCGCCGGAAATCCGGTTCGTCTCGTGAATCGGCGCTGCGAGGAGGCAACGCCAATCCTCCGGGATGGTTCCCGAGAAACGCGGATCCTCGCTCACGGCGTCCGCGACGAGCGGCTTCCCGTCCGCCTCGAACCACTGGATGATCCAGGCCCCGAGCTTCGAAAGATCCTGCGTCGCCCCGGGATCGACCCCGTGAACATGCGCGAGCTCGGGCGAGCCCTCCTCGCCTTGGATCCACGCCAGGCCGCCCCCGGCTTGGGTCGCGCTCAGGAGCACCTTGAGCGCGAGCTCGGCCCGCGTTTCCGGCCGCGCCGGCCGTCCCGCCGCGCGGCTAAAGTCGATCGCGGCCCGGACCGCGGCGCCGCGCCGCCGCGACACGTCCAGCACGGCGTTCCCTTCGAACGCGATCCCGGCCTGCGCGGCAATCGCGCTCAGGAGCTCGACCTGATCGCTCGTCCAGCCCGCATAGCCCGCCGCCTGGGAGACGAGGAGCACGCCGAGCACTCGTTCCCGGCCGAACAGGGGGAGGATGGCGACCGGTCCGTCCGGGAGGGATTCCACGACGCGTTCCGGGAGCCTCAGCTCGCGCTGCGGGCTGGCGATCGACGAGGCACGGCCGTCGAAAATCGCATCCGCGAGGAGGTCGCGGTCCCGATCGAGGGCGAGGCGCTCCTCCCGGAGCGGCGCGAACACCTCACCGTCAAATCCTCCCTCCTCTTCGAACGCTTCCAGATCGAGGTTGGGGGGAACGGGAGCGTCGGGCTCATCGCGGTCCGCGCGGCGGTAGGAACCCTGGAGCTCGAGCGCCGTGCCGTCGGGGACCATCTTGAAGAGAAGAATCGTATCCACTTCCTCCGCGAACGCGCCCCCGATCGCCGCGAGGAGAAGTCGCCCGATCCGTTCGTGCGTGAGCGCCACGTGCATGAAGGGGATGGAGCGAAAGAGAAATCCAGCGGTGCGGTAACGCACCCCCTCTTCCTCGAGCCCGTCCTGTTGCTCGAGGCGGACCATCCGCGCTTCCTCCTCGAGAAAGTGAAGGAGGAGACCCAACGTGGGGATCGCGCCGGCCGCCCCGCCGGGCAGGGCATGCACTGCCTCCGCGGCGTCCTGCAGGCGGGAGCAGTGGATGCAGTCCTGGCCGAAGCGGGTCTCGAAGTTCGGCCTCGCGTCGAACGGACAGGGCCGCGGCGAGAGGTAGCAGACTCCCTCGGCAACGCGCTGCGAGCCCTGGGACTTTCGGTCGGCGTAGCGCTTCCACGCGGCGACGATTTGCTCCTCGATCCGCGCCGAGCCCGACGCCCGCCTGGCACCCATCGCGCCCCCTCCCGTGGAATGATCCGGATGTCCCCCCGCACGCCCACCCCTATCAGGTTGATTTACGGCAGGTTAGGCGATATCTTGAGACGGCAATTTCGGTGTAACTTCTTGGGAAAAGGAGGATTAGGAATGGAGGCAAAGTCGCAGGGAGCGCCCGGGTCCATCAACATGGAATTGGGCGAGAAGGAAGCCGAAGGGATCTACTCGAACTTCGTGGTGATCAGCCACTCGCTTTCCGAATTCGTGCTCGACTTCGCCCGCATCCTTCCCGGAAGTCCGAAGAGCCGAGTTTTCGCTCGGGTGGTCATGACCCCGCCCAACGTGCGCTCCCTCCTGGCGGCGCTCGAGACCAACATCAAGAAGTACGAGGACCAGTTCGGGAAGATCAAGACGTTCGAGGCACCGAGCAAGGACATCGGATTTACGACGTAGGCGGCGGAGTCTTCCAGCGGCGGTGAAGCCAGTACCAGTGGTCGGGGCGCCGGCGCACCGCGGCTTCGATCGCCTCGTTGATCGCGCGCGTGAGCCGCTCGACCTCGATCGACTCCTCCGTCGAGGGATCGGGAGCGAGCGTCGCCACGAGACGCGATCGGAAGCGCGCGCCCGGCTCCCGCTCGATCAAGCCGATCGCGATCGGGCAGCCGGCCCGGTACGCCAGACGCGCCGGCCCGGTGTGCGTGGACGCGGGCCGTCCGAAAAAGGGCACATGAATTCCGACGCGGCGCGCGTCCTGGTCGGGGAGCATTCCCAGAAATGCGCCCTGGCGAAGCGCCTTGAGCGCCCCCCTCATCCCGTAGCCGATTTTTACCGCCTCGATTCCAAGCCGGGCCCGAATGCGGTCGAAATACTCGTCGCTTCCCCGATTGCTCTGCGGCGGAAGCAGGTAGCGCATGGGCCCGCCCGCCGCGCGCAGCGCCGCGCCGCATAGCTCCCAATTCCCGTAGTGCGCGGTGACCATCACCGCGCCCTTCCCCTGCCGCGCCCACTCGAGGGTGGGCTCGAATCCGATCAGCTCCACGCGGTGGAGGATTCCTTCGTGTCCGAGGCGCGGGAGCGCGAGGAATTCCATGAACGAGCGTCCGATCTGGACGAACGTCCTGCGCGCCAGCTCGCGGGCGGGCTTCCCCGCGACGTCGGGTCCGAACGCGGCGGTGATGTTCTCGATCGCGATGCGCCTGCGGCGGCCCATCACCGCGAACGCGGCGAGGCCCAGGGCGGCGCCGATCGCGCTCGTCCACCGAAACGGCAGGACCCGAGCCAGGAGACCGATGGAATGAAGCGCCGCGACCTCGAGCTTTTGGCGAAGCGGACGAAGCGGCGAGCGGCCCATCTCAGGAGGGGAGCGAGGGCGCGCGAGGGATCATCTCAGACCGCGCGGCGGATCTTCCGCGCGAGGCCGCCGGGCGTCCGCCGCGCGAGGCCCGAGAGCTCGAGCGCCAGGAGCGCGGCGGCCAGCTCGGAGGCGGTGAGCGATGCCGATTGGGCGAGGTGATCGAGCGGGAGGGGGCGTTCGCGCAGCGCGCGGTAGAGCGCCGCTTCGGCAGGAGCGAGCTCTTCGAGGCTCCCGGGGGCGACGCGCGACGCGCTCCTCGCGCCCGGCCCCGGGCTCGCAAAAGCCTCACCCCGCCCGGCGCGGTGGGGCGCTCGCGCGCCGCCCCTGACTGCCGGGATGAGCTCGAGCACGTCGTCCGCGTTTCGGACAAGCTTCGCGATCCCCTGGCGGATCAACGCGTGAGGGGCTTCGCCCAAAGGCTCACGGCAATCCCATGGGAGCGCGGCGACCGGCCGGCCGAGACGCGCGGCCTCGCCCGCTGTGATGAGCGATCCGCTCCTCGCGCGTCCTTGCACCACCACGACGACATCCGCGATCGCGGCGAGCAGCCGGTTTCGGGTCGCGAAGGTGCCGCGCGTGGCAGGGGCGCCGGGGGAAATCTCGCTCATGAGCCCGAGCGAACGAGAGAGTCTTGCCTGGAGGACCGCGTTCTCGCGGGGATACGCCTGATCGATGGCGGTCCCCAGCACCGCCCCGCTCAGCCCGCCTGCGTCGAGGGCCCCTTCATGCGCCGCGGCATCGATCCCGCGCGCGAGGCCGCTCACCACGGCGGCGCCGCGCGCAACCATCGACCGGGCGAGGGAGCGCGCGACGTCGATGCCGTCCTCGGTCGCGTTCCGCGCTCCCACGATGGCGACCCACGGGCCGTCGTGATTCCAGGCTCCGAGGAGAAACACCCGGGGTGGCGGCGGCCGAAGCGCGCGGAGGCGATGAGGGTACTCCTCATCCGACGAATGAAGCGCGCGGACGTGGGGCCGCGCCTTGGGCTCCCTCCACCCCTCCACCGGACCTCCCCGCGCGCCGAGGAGCGCTCAGCGTGCGGCCTGCTTCGCTTCGTCCGGCTCGCCGACGCCGAGCGGGTCACCCGCGGCCGCGGCGCCCCCCGCGTCGGCCTCGCCCGCCCGGTCCTCCATGTGGAGCAGGACCCGCCCCGCGACCTCGGGGTCCCGTTCCACGAGGCCGTCGAGCGCGAACCGCTTCGCACGCTCGGGGAGCGTTTCGAAGGCTTGGGCGAGCTCCCGCGTCGCGAGCTCATTCCGGCAGAGGAGAAGCAGCGCGTCCCAGACCGCGTCGCGTACCGTGCGATTCGGGTCCTTGAGCATCTCCACGAGCGGGGCCGCGGCACGTGGATTCCCCATACGGCCGAGCGCCAGAACCGCCGAGGCGCGCGTGTACCAGAGACCGGAGCCCAGGTACTGGACGAGGGGCTCCAGCACCGACTCCCCCATCGTGGCAAGCACCCGCGCGGCCTGATCCCTCAGAAACCAGCTCTCCTGCTGCAACACATCGAGGAGCACTTCGATGGACTCCTCGGTTGGATTCTGCGCGAGCTGCGTGATCCATCCGAGCTTTTCCTCCGCGTCCCTGTGCCTCAACTCCTCCCAGAGCCGGGTGACATCCTTGGCTACCATGGTTCTCGCTCCTTCGTTCCGGCGACACGAGGGTCGCCGCCGACCCGCCCTTCCGCTGGCGTCTCGGCGCCGGCCGCGATCAACACTTCCCAAACAGCCGCGACGAGATCGTCCACTCCCGTCCCGGTCACGCCCGAGATCCACCCGCCCCACCGCGCCCCCTCGAGAGGGAACGGCGGGCCGCCGCGCGCCACCTCTCCCCTGAGGTCCGAGCGGCTCATCGCGACGACCGTGGGCTTTCTCGTTAAATCCTCGCTGTACTCCCTTAGTTCCCGTTTCAGCGTCGCCAGGTCCTTGGCGGGATCCGACGACATGCTATCCACGAGGATCAGGATGGTCCGCGTCCTTTGAATGTGCCGCAGGAACTCATGCCCGAGCCCCTTCCCCTGATGCGCCCCCTCGATGAGTCCCGGGAGATCGGCCATCACGAAGCTCTGGTCCTCGCGCGCGCGCACGAGGCCCAGATGCGGCTCGAGTGTCGTGAACGGGTAGTCCGCGATCTTGGGCCGCGCCGCGCTCACACGCGCGAGGAGCGTCGACTTCCCGACATTGGGGAAGCCCACGATGCCGACGTCGGCGATGAGCCGAAGCTCGAGGAGAAGCTTCCGCTCCTCCCCCGCCCCTCCCGGCTCCGCTTTTCGGGGCGCCTGCCGCGTGGACGT
This sequence comes from Candidatus Eisenbacteria bacterium, assembly GCA_005893275.1. Lineage (NCBI taxonomy): Bacteria > Candidatus Eiseniibacteriota > Candidatus Eiseniibacteriota bacterium. Next base: position 135,454 of record VBOW01000014.1, read on the forward strand.
CGCGAACCGCGCGTTCCCGCGTCCGCCCCGTCCCCCCTTCGCGGCCACAAACCGCGCCCCCGGCGCGACCAGATCGACAAGAAGATCTCCGCTCAACTCGTCGTGCACGAGGGTGCCCGGGGGGACCGCCACCGTGACGTCCTGGCCCGAGCGGCCGCTCTTCTTGTTTCCCGATCCGTGCGCGCCCGACTCCGCCTCGAATCGCGCCCGAAATTGGAAATCGAGAAGCGTGCGCATGTGCTCGTTCACGACGAGGATCACGCTTCCGCCGTCTCCCCCATCCCCCCCGTCCGGCCCTCCCTTCGGCACGTATTTCTCGCGACGAAAGCTCACACACCCCGAGCCGCCGCGGCCGCCGATGACCGCGATCGACGCCCGATCGGCGAACACGCGCGCCCCGCCCTACCGAAGCGCGTCGATCACCGCATCCGCGGCGGCGCGGGTTCCCACCGCGGTCGGATCGTCCCGCTTCGGCTTCATGTCGTAGGTCACCTTCCCGCCCTCCCGGATCACCTGCGCGACCGCCCTCTCCAGCCGGTCGGCCGCCTCGCGTTCGTTGATATGGCGAAGCAGAAGCATCCCGCTCAGGATCATTCCGAACGGGTTCACCTTGTCCTGGCCCGCGTAACGCGGCGCGCTCCCGTGGGTCGGCTCGAAGAGCGCCGCCGTGTCGCCGAGGTTCGCCCCGGGCGCGACGCCCAACCCCCCGATCAGCCCCGCCCCGAGGTCCGACAGGATGTCGCCGTAGAGATTCGGGAGCACGAGCACGTCGTAATTCTCAGGGGTCTGAACGAGCTGCATGCACATGTTGTCGACGATGCGATCCTCGAACGCGATGTCGGGAAATTCGCGCGCGGTCTTGCGCGCCACGTCGAGAAAGAGCCCGTCCGAGAACTTCATGATGTTGGCCTTGTGAACCGCCGTCACCTTGTTCCGTCCGTTCTTGTTCGCGTATGCGAAGGCGTGCCGCACGATGCGCTCGGTGGCGGCGACGCTGATCGGCTTGATCGAGATCCCGGCGTCTTCCGGAATTTCCCTCCTCGACTCGGACAGGACCAGCTCGCGCAGAGCGGCCGCGCCCTTGCTCCCCCGCTCGAACTCGATGCCCGCGTAGAGGTCCTCCGTGTTTTCGCGCACGATCACGAGATCGATCCTGTCGTATCGGGACCGGACGCCCGGGTAGGTCTTGCACGGTCGGATGCACGCGTAGAGGTCCAGCTCCTTTCGGAGCGAAACGTTCACGCTCCGGAATCCGGTTCCGACGGGGGTCGTGATCGGACCCTTGAGCCCGAGCTTGGTGCGGCGGAGCGAATCGAGCACGCGATCCGGGAGCGGGGTGCCCTCTTTCTTGAAGACCTCGAGCCCCGCGTGTTGCACGTCCCACTCGAAGGCAACGCCGGTCGCTTCGAGGACGCGGCGCGTGGCCTCCGTGATCTCGGGCCCGGTCCCGTCGCCCGGGATCAGCGTCACGCGATGCGCCATCGGCCCCCTCTCGATTTCAGCTTAGTCTTGGATTGTAACTAATTGAATTCATGTCGCATGCGTGCTTCCGATCGGGGAAGACGGGGCGGTATTTCACGAGGACCCTGAAGCGTCGCATGAGCGCCGCGACGCTACCAAAAGCGGAGGAAGTGAGTCAAAGGAAAAGCCTTACGACTCCGGCGCTCGGCGCGGCTTCCGATCGCGGTCCTTGGATTCACCTTTTGGCTTAGCCGGCTCGCCTGACTCCTTGCGCTTCTGTTCTTTATAGGAGGGGGATCGGTAGTCGGTCGTGTAAAAACCGCTGCCCTTGAAGACGATCCCGGCGCCCCCGCCGAGCAGCCGCCGGACCTTGCCGCGGCATTTCGGGCACCGCTTTCGCGGCGGCTCGGTCATCGATTGGAACACCTCGAATCGGTGTCGGCACTTCTCGCATTCGTATTCGTACGTCGGCATCAACCCTCTCCTCTCACATCCTGTCCAGCGCGGTCTCGAGCCGGTTGAGCCCCTCCTCGAGTTCGCGATCGGCGATGGCGTAGGAAAGACGCAGGTGTCCTTCCATGCCGAAGGCGGAGCCCGGGACGCAAACGATCCGGGCTTCGTCGATCAGAAAATCGCTGAGCTCCGCCGAGTTCGTCACACCGTTCCGGGCCGAGCGGATTCGTTCGCTCATGTCCGGAAAAGCATAGAAGGCCCCGTCGGGCGCCGCAAGCCGGACGCCTCGGATGCGGCCGAGCCGCCCGGTGATCGTATCGCGGCGGCGCGCGAAACATTCCCGCATCATCCGGATGGAGTCCCGGGGGCCGGTGAACGCGCGGAGCGCCGCGAACTGGGAGACGGCCGCGGGATTCGAGGTCGATTGACCCTGAAGCCGCTCCATGCCCTCGGCCAGGTCGGCGGGCGCGGCCGCGAATCCGATTCGCCACCCGGTCATCGCCCAGGTCTTCGAGACGCCCCCGATCACGACGGTGCGGTCGTGAAGATCCGGGTGAAGCGAAGCGATGCTCACGTGACGCGCGTTCCCGAATACGAGCTGCTCGTAGATTTCGTCGGAGAGAACGTAGAGCCCGCTGCGGCGCACCACCTCCCCGAGCCCCACGAGCTCTTCCCGCGAATAGACGGCGCCCGATGGATTGTTGGGGCTGTTCAGGACGAGGAGCTTGGACCGGGGGGTGATCGCCCTCTCGAGCTCCTCCGCGCCGATCTTCATGCTTCCGTGCCTGGGAGGAACGAAGACCGGCTCGCCCCCCGCGAGCCGAACCAGCTCGGGGAACGTGACCCAGTACGGCACCGGGCAGAGCACCTCGTCCCCCGGCTCGACCACCGTGAAGATCGCGTTCCAGATCGCGTGCTTCGCGCCGTTCGAGACCACAATCTGCGACGGCGTGTACTCGAGCCCGTTTTCGCGCTTGAGATTCTCGGCGATGGCCGCGCGCAGCTCCGCCACGCCTCCGACCGCGGTATAGCGGGTGTGACCCGCGCGGATCGCCTGAATGCCCGCCTCCCGGACATCCTCGGGAGTGTCGAAGTCCGGTTCCCCGGCCGCGAAGGAAATGACCGAATGCCCTTGCGCCTTGAGCTCGCGCGCCCGGGCTCCGAGCGCCAGGGTCTCCGAGGGCTTCAACGCGCGCACGCGGGCGGAGACGCGCCCTCCCTTCATCGCGCCTGCCTCAAGCGCTCGCGGAGGCGCGCCGCCACGTTCGGGGGCACGAGTCCCTCGATCGCTCCGCCGTATCGCGCGATCTCCTTCACGAGCGAGGCGTTCAGATACGTATAGGTTTCGCTCGGCATCAGGAACACGGTCTCGATCTCGTCGTGCAGCCGACGGTTCATGAGCGCCATCTGGAATTCGTATTCGAAATCGGAGATGAAGCGAAGCCCCCGGACCAGGATCGGAATCTTCCGCTGCTTCGCGAAGTCGACGAGAAGCCCCGCGAACGGCTCGACCGTGATCCGGCCGAGCGAGGAGGAGGCCTCGCGGATCATTTCCACGCGCTCCGCCTGGGTGAAAATCACGCCCTTCTCGGCGCGCTCGGCGACCGCGACGGTCAAGGAATCGAACATCCGGATCGCCCGCTGCATCAGGTCCAGATGCCCGTTCGTGACCGGGTCGAACGTCCCGGCGAACACTGCGCCTCTCATGCGCCTCCTTTCGGCTCGAGGTTCACTTGCAACGGGCGCGATAGAACGCGACCGTGGTATCGGAATAGGTCCGCTCGGTCGCGAGCTGGAATGCGGGCGGTTCCCGTGCCTCGGTTCCCTTCTGTCGCTCGTATACGACGAGCCCGCCCTCCTCGGGCCACGGAAGATCCGCGAGGCGCTCGAGCCAGCGCGGTCCGGCGCCTCCTTCGTAGGGAGGGTCCAGGAACACGAGATCGAACGGACCCAGGACCCCCGGCGGCAGCTCGACCCTCGAGAGATCGGCCTCCTGCACCGACGCCCGATCGGAGAGGCCCAGCCTTGCCAGGTTTTCCCTCAGCGCCCTCGCGACGGCCCGGTTGCGCTCGAGGAACGTGGCCTCCGCGGCGCCGCGGCTCAGCGCCTCGATTCCGAGGGCGCCCGTCCCCGCGTAGAGGTCGAGAACCCGCGCCCGCTGGACCGCGCGCGGCCCCAGCACGTCGAACACCGCCTCCCGGGTCCGCGCGGCCGTCGGGCGAACCCCGCGATCGGGCACCCGGATCCGGCGCCCGCGGAGATCGCCCCCTACGATTCGGACGAACCCCATCGTGCCTGAAACGCGGGAAGGAGCGCCACGATGCGATCGGCGACTTCCTCGGGACCGGATCCTCCGGTCTCGACCGAAGCGTCGGCCGCCTCGGCGTAGGCCTCCGCCCGCGCGGCAAGAAGCTCGCTCAGGCGCTGCGCGAGCGGCGCGCCGCGCAGGAGCGGCCGCTCCGGCGAGCCCGCCGCGCCGAGACGCGCCGCCGCCGTCTCCGGCTCGACGCGAAGCCACACGACGCGCGCCCTCTCTTTCAGGAGCGCCCGGTTCCGGACACGGCCCAGGATTCCCCCGCCGCACGCCACCACGCGCGGGCGGCTTCCGTCGAGCGCCCGCGCCAACGCCCCCGATTCCAAATCCCGAAAGCGCTCCTCTCCTTCCGCATCGAGAATCGCGGGCACGGTGGCGCCCGCGAGGCGCTCGATCTCCCGGTCCAGATCGACGCTCTCGAATCCCAAGCGCCCCGCGAGGAGCGGCGCCAGGGTGCTCTTTCCAGCGCCCGGCAAGCCGATCAGAGCGATGCGCGCGACCAGGGACTCTCCTCGACGGTGAAATGAAAACGGGGTCCTTCCCGTGAAGGACCCCGCAGTATACCCCGTGTCCGCCGCCCGCGAAAGCGGCGCGCCGGCCTTAACCCTTCGGCGTCACACCCTCGCCCAGAATCTTCGGCGTCACGAAGATGAGGAGCTCCCGCTTCTGATGCGTCGTGGAATTGGAGCGGAAGAGATTTCCGAGGAGCGGCACATCCATGAGGACCGGAACGCCGCGCTTCGTCGTGCTCTCGTTGCTCCGGATGAGGCCGCCGATCACCGCCGTCTCGCCGTCGTTCACCATCACGCGCGTGTCGGCCATGGTCGTGTTGATGATAATGCCTCCCTGCACCGTCGCCTGGGACGCCAGGTCCGACACTTCCGGATGGACGTCCATGGTGATCCTGTTCCCCGTATTGATGTGCGGCGTCACGCTGAGCTTGATTCCGATCGTCGTGAGCTGCGTCACGGCGTTCCCCGCGAAGTCCTGGACGATAAGCGGGATCTGCTTGCCGACCACGACCGAGGCTTCGCGGTTGTTCACCGTCGTGATGCGCGGGTTGGAGATGATGTTCGCCTTGTTCTGGCTCTCGAGCGCCTGGAGGGTCGCGTCGAAGGTGCCGAACGCCTTGATCGTTCCGAGCCTGACAAGCCCGGCGGGATTCGTTACGTCGGCCGCGTTCACGTCCGCGTTCTCGCTGGCGCCCGCGTCGAAGAGGTCGAGGTTGTGCGCTCCCCAGCTGATGCCCAGATCGCGCGTCGCCGAAGCGTCCACGTCCACGAGCCGGGCCACGATCTCCACCTGGGGCGTTCTCGTATCGAGATTGCGCACCATGGCGTCGACCTGGTCGAGGCGGTCCGCGATGTCGGTCACGATGAGCGAATTCGAACGATCGTCCACCTCGATGTGCCCGCGCTTGGTCAGGGTCTTCTCCACCGACCGCGCCATTTCTTTCGAGTTCGCGTAATTCACCGGCAGGATGCGGGTCTCGAGCGGCAGGAGCTCCTCCTGCGAGCGCTCCGCCGTGCGCCGTTCCAGCTCTTCCTTGCGCAGCGTGTCGAGGTTCGAGACGAGGATCGTCTGGCCGGTCTCGACCATGCCGAGCCCCTGGGACTTGAGCACGATGTCGAGCGCGTGGCGCCACGGCACGTTGCGGAGCCTCAGCGTGACTTCCCCCTTCACTTCCTTGCTCGCGACGATGTTCTTGCCGCTGAACTCGGAGAGGCTTCTCAGCACGGTCTGGATGTCGGCGCCCTGGACATCGAGCGACATCCGCCGCCCGTCGCTGGGCTGCATGTGGTCGGAATCAGCCGGCATCGCCGGCTCCTTCGAGCTCGGAGTCTGAGGCACCTCGACCGCGAGCACGAGATTGTTCCCGACGCTGCTCAGGGCGTAGGAGGAAGCCTGCGAGAGATCCACGACGATCCGGGCTCCAGCTTCCTTGCCCCAGCCCATTTCGCTCGCGCGGACCGCCTTGATCGAGGACCCCTCGCGTCCCGACCAGGAGCGCTCGCTGAAGCTGAGCTGCGATCCCGGACAGTCCACGACGATCCGGTCCGGCGATTCGAGCGTGAAATCGTGATAGTTGAGCGGGGCATCCCCCTCGATGACGACCTGCGTCGCGGAACCCGCTTCCTTCATCGAGACGCTCTTGACGGTTGCCGCGAACGCCGGGGAGGCGACCGTAAGAAGGGCCGCCGTCAGCGCCGCGATCCGGCCGCCCCAGCGGCCCGTGCGCGCGAAGCTAGTTTCGAGTCGCATTCTTGTCACCCTCTTTGGTTTGCAGGCGGATCGACAGCGATTGGGATTCGCCGAAGGCGTTCTGCACCACCTGCAGCTCGCTCTTGCTGATCCCCGAGATATACCCGTTCACGACCGGGTCTCCCACGCGAAGCACGAAACCGCGTCCGCGGCTGTCTTCCACCAGCGCGAACTTGTCCGAGGAGCCCCACATGATGCCCACGAGGTGGATGTCCCCCACGTCGATGAGGGATCCGTCCGCCGTCTGGGTCTGATATCTCCCTTCGATGAGCGATTGGAACGGATCGCGCCGGCCGCCGCCGATGTACTCGTAGCGCTCGCGCGCGAAGAGAACGCTGGCGTCCACGGATTTCGGAATCTCCCCCGAGAGCACGGATCCGATGGCCGCGCCGGGCGCGGGCGCCTGCCCCGGCACCGCCGCCGCCGGCGCGGGCGCCTCGGCCGCTCCCGCCGCGTCGGGATTCAGCGGCTGGGCCGGGGTCACCGCGTCCGGGGCGCCGGCGGCCGGGGTCGGTGCCGCGGTCGTCAGAAACTCGGCGGGCGAAGCCGGTCCGTACGGAATGTCGGTCCGCGCCCACGCGGGGGCGGGCGGGCCGTAGGTCACGGGCTTCGGACGGGGAAGCGCCTGGGCCGCCGGGGATGTGGCGGGCGTCGGCAGCACCGGCGGCTCCTGCCGCTTCATCAAGTAAATGCCGGCCGCGATCGCGAGCCCGACCAGCGCCAAGAGAAGGATGCCGAGGCGGCTTTGAAAGAACTTACTTTGTGACAGAGCCAGACTGCTTGGCTGATTCATTGAGAGTCCCCTCGGCCAGCGTGTACGCGGTCGCGACGAAATCGGCCTGCACGGTTTCGTCGAGATCGCCCTTGTCAAAGCCCTTCAGCTTGAGCTGCGAGACGTTCACCAACCGGCTCAGGTCCGAAATCTCGCCCAGGAATGCTCCGGCTCGATGGAATCCGCCGGTCACCGAAACCTGCACTGGATTTTCGGTGAAGTACGTCGACGCCTTGGGATCACCGGGCTTGAAGAGCAGGAAATGCACGCCCGACTCCTGCCCCGCGATCGTCACCTTGCGAAGAAGGCTCGCGACCTCCTTCTGGGTCGGCAGCAGCTCCTGGGCCACCATCCAACGCTGGTTCAGGAGCTCGAACTCCTTCTTGAGCTCCGGAAGCCGGTTCACGAGCTGCTGCGCCTTCGTCAGCTCGCTCATCTTCTGGGTGTACTCCCCTTTCAGCTTGCCGATTTCCTTCGCGCGCGCCCGGTAGTTGAACGGAACGTAATCCGCGATGATGTAGAAGTAGACCAGGATGCCGATCCCGGCTCCGATCAGAATCAGCTTCTGGGTCTTCGGATCCTTGAGGTCCATCGTCCTCCCCCGCGCGCCGCTCGGGCTACAAGGTCATCAACGCGGTGACTTTGAATTTCACCACGTTGCGCTGATCGATCGTGCCCTTCTCCGCCACGAGCAGGTCCACGCTTCCGTAGAGCGGGCTCGCCTCGAGGCGCGTCATGAAATCGGCAACCAGTAGGTTCGAGAATGTCACGCCCTCGATCTGGACTTTGTTGCTCGTCTCCTCGTAGCTCGTGAGCCACAGGTGCTCCGGCACGCAACGCGACAGCTCGTCGACGAGCTTCACGCGCTGGAGCCGTGTCTTGTCCAGATCCGCGATCACGTTCAAGCGCCGCTGAAGCTCCTCGCGCTTTTGCGTGAGCTCCTGGATGGTCTGGATCTGCGGCTTGAGCTTCGCCGCCTCCTGCTCCGCCCGGGCGATGTCCGCCTTCAGGCGCCCGATCTGCAGCGCCTGGAACACCGAGATCGCGCCGAAGAGCGCGATGACCAGGAGGAGCACCAAGACGGGCATGAGCGAGCCGATCTTCGGCAGCTGGAGCGCCCGCCGTGTCTGGCGTTCTTCCCGGGGCAATAGGTTGATGCGAATCATGGGTCCCCCTATCGAAGCGCGAGGCCGATGGCGACGGTGAGCACCGGGGCCACGCTCTCGACGTCATCGCCGTTGAAGAGGGCCGCGTCGTAGCTCAGCTTCTGGAGCGGATTCACGACCTCCACGGGCACGTGATGCCTCGTGTTCAGAAACTCCTTGAGCCCCGGCACGCGGGCCGATCCGCCCGAAAGGAGAATCCGATCGACCCGCTCGGTTTCGCCGGAGGACTTCAAGTAGGCGATCGCCCGGTCGAGCTGCACCGAGAGATCCTCGCACGCGGCCTGGATGATCGGAGCGACGTCGATGGCCTGATCCCCGCGGCCGCGGAGCGCGTTCAGCGCTTCCGCCTGGCTCACGTTGTACCGGCGCTGGATTCCCTCGACGAAAGCGTTCGAGCCGACCGAGAGGTCTTTCGTGAAGTGCGGTACTTGATTCTCGACGATGTTCACGTTGGTGATCTCGGCTCCGATGTTCACAAGCGCGATGACCTCGTCCGGCCGCAAGTCGTAATTTGCCTCGACGGCGTTTTGGATCGCGAAGGAGTCCACGTCGATGATGACCGGGTTCAAGCCCGCCTCCCGGATGATGTCGGCGTGGTTCTGGATCATCTCCTTCTTCGCGGCCACTAGAAGGACCTGCATCTTTTTCTGGTCGACGTTGGGATTGATGATCTGGAAATCGAGCGAGACGTCGTTGATGTCGTAGGGGACGTGCTGCTCCGCCTCCCACTGGATCGCCTCTTTCGCGTCCTCCTCGCTCAAGCGGTCCATCAGAATCTTCTTTACGATGACCGCGCGGCCCGAAACGGCGGTCGCGACGACGCGGTTCTTGATCTGACGGGACTCGAGAAGATTCGCGATCGCCTCCTGGACCAGCTGGCGATCCATGATCTCTCCGTCCACGATCGCTTCCGAAAGCGGTTCCGAGACGCCGAAGTTGATCAGCCGATCCCCGGAGCGGTCACGCGCGATCTCGACGACCTTGATCGAGCTGGATCCGATGTCGAGCCCTACCGTGCTCTTCTTCTTACCGAACATGATCCGCTCCATGTGTGTGGATGAGATTGGCGCCCCGCGTACTTGACGCAGCGGTCCGCGGGGACCAATTTGAGCAAGTTCCATGCCACGGACCGCGCCATCTGCAACGTAAGTCGTAACTACATAAGAGCTTACGACGCCGTTCCCACCCCCGCGCGCTTTGCCATGCGGGCCCGACCCGCCATTGCATCACGCACGGGCGGCCATCTCTGAGCCGTCCTCCGAACCACCGGCTCCAAGCGCGCCATCTCTCTTCGCACGGCCGACCGCCGATCCTCCGGGGTCGTTGACCCGCGGAGAGGCGCTTTGCTACGGTGCGTTCATGCATCGAAGCGTCCAGGGTGCCGCCTGGGTCGCCGCCCTCGCAGCGCTCTGGGCCTACGCCCTGACGCTCTCCCCCACGGTCGCTTGGCTGAATCTCGGGGAGGACTCGGGCGATTTGCTCGCGGCTTCCGCGACGCTCGGTATCCCCCACCCGACCGGGTATCCGCTTTTCGTGCTGCTCGGGCGGCTCGCCACGTTCCTTCCACTCGGGACGACCGCCTTCCGGATCAACCTGATCGCGGCGATCGCCGGCGCGGCGAGCGTCTACTTCCTCGTCAGGCTCGCCTACTCCCTGTCGCCGCCCGAAGGGCGCGGCCTCGGCGCCGTGCTCAGCGGGTGCTTCCTCGCGCTTCTCTATGCGTCCTCGCGCGGCGCCTGGAGCCAGAGCGTTCTCGCCGAGGTCTACACGCTGAACGCCGCGTTCCTTGGAGCGATTCTCTGGCTGCTCGTGAACGCCGAAGAGCGCGGGGACGTCCGCTACCTGTTCCTCGCGAGCTACCTCTTCGGCCTCGGGCTGACCAATCACCTGCTCCTGCTCGCCGCCGCACCCGCGCTTCTCGTCGGGATTTGGCGGTTCTCCCGCGAGAATAAGATCGGCCCCTCGGGTGCGCTTCTTTTGCCCGTTCTCGCCTTCTGGGGGCTGACGCTGGATCTTTTCTTGCCGGTCCGGGCGTCCCAAAATCCGGAATTTTCGTGGGGGGCGCCGGTCACGCCGGGGCGGCTCTGGTGGGTCCTGAGCGGGGCCCAATACGGGAGGAACTTCTTCGCGAGAGGCCTGCCGGAGGCCATGCGGCACCTGATCCCCGGACGCTGGGGAGTCGATTTCGGGTGGGGGGTCGCCCTGTTGGGAGTCGGGATCCTGTTCGCGCTGATCCGCCGTCCCGGGACCGCCGCCGCGGTCTGGACCGCCTTCCTCGCCTCGCTCGTCCTGCTCTCCGTCTACGCGATCGGGGACGATGTGGGCTACTGGATGCCCGCGGCGTGGATCGCGGCGGCCCTGGCCGGCTCGGGGTGGGCCTCTCTCTGGAACGTGCCGCGCTGGCGCGCGGCGGTGCGCGGCGCTTCGATCGCCGCCCTCGCTGGCGGAGCGCTCCTCGGCTTCGCGTCGAACTGGAAACGGGTCGATGCGTCCGGGGACTTGACCCCCTATCTCTACGCCCAGCACAACCTGTCTGCCGTGGAGCCTAACGCGCTGATCGTGAGCGAGTACGACGGGCGCACGTTCTCGCTCTGGTTTTACAAAGCGACCGACTTCAAGAAGAGCCGCCCCGACCTCGTCGTGGCGTACAAGTACCTCCTCGTCTGGCCGTGGTACCTGCATCACCTCGCGCGTCACGATCGCACGCTTTCCGTCCCCGGCTATCCGGGCGACCTGGATCTCATGATGAATCGCCTGATCGCGCGCAATATCCGCAAGCGGCCGATCTACCTCACGCGTGAGGACCCGGGGCTTCTGCCGATCTTCCGCACCGAGCGGGTGGGGGACGCCCGCCTCCCGCTGTACCGCGTGCGGGAGGCGGCTCGGTGATCGACGGGCTTCGCCGATTCGCGCGCGGGCGCGCGACGCTCCTGATCGGACTTTTCTCGGTCGCGTTCTTCTCCTACCAGATCGGCCGGCTGCTTCGCGCCGAGCGATTCATCACCGGCGGGGAGCTCTCGCTTCCGCTCGACGACAGCTTCATCTATCTGCAGTACGCAAGAGCCATCGCGGAAGGCCATCCCTTCGTATACACCCGGGGGAACGCCCCGACCACCGGAGCGACGAGCCTTCTCTGGCCGTTCCTGCTCGCCCCACCGCATTGGCTGCACTCGGGGCCCACGCTGGCGATCGCCTGGGCGCTCGCGCTCGGGGCGGTGGCGCTCCTTGCGAGCGCGCTCCTCCTGGCCCGCCTCGGACGTTTGCTCGCGGGGAGCCTCGGCATGCTCCTCGCGGTCGCGCTCTTCCTGGGAAACCCCTATCTCTTGTGGGGCTACATGAGCGGGATGGAGATCGCCCTCTACGGCTCGGTCCTTCTCGGGGCCCTGGTCCTCTACCTGAACGAGCGCGAGGAGGCCACGTTCCCGCGGCTTCGCTGGCTTCTCTTCCTCCTCGCCGCATCCCGGCCGGAGGGGGCCATCTTGTGCGGCGTGCTGGGCCTCGTCATGGCGCACGACCGGTGGCGGGCCTCCCGCGCGGACCGCGGCCCCCACTTCCTGAGCCCCGCGCTCCTCATCCCCTTCGCGGCCGCCGCGCTTCCGTTCCTCGTCAACCTCGCCGTCTCCGGGTCCATCGAATCCACGAGCTCCCAGGCGAAGTCGATCTTCTCGGAGCCGCATCCCGACGTCCGTCACAAGTTCCTGATCGAATCACCGGGTGTGTGGCTCTCCATCGTGAAGGCGTATCTCTCCTGGCTTGAGCTCGAGCTGGGCGCGATCGCGCTTCCCCGGGACTGGATTCCGAGCGCCGCCGCGGTCTTCCTCTTCGCGGCTCTCTCGTTCTTTCCCCGCCGCCGCCCCTGGTCCGACGGCCGCGTTCTCTTCCTTCTCTTTCCGGCGGCGGTCATCGTCGACTCGCTCCCGGTCGCCTGGTCGGTGCACCTCTATCGCTACCAGCAGGGCTTCTATCCGGTCGTTCTTGCGTGCTACGCGGCCGGGCTCGCCCGCGCCGCGACGCTCGCGTGGGCCCGCCTCCCGCGCCGCCTCGGGGCCCCTTTGGCGGCGCTCATCGTCGGGGTGCCTCTCGTGGCGTGGGCGCCCAACATGACGGAGGAGTACGACAGGGTGGTCCGGTTCTACGGGCACAACTGCGAGAACATCCTCCACCAGCAGGTGCGGGTCGGGCGCTGGATCGCGCAGAATCTTCCCCGAGACGCCATCGTGGGAATGAACGACGCAGGCGCGATCGCCTACTACGGGAACCGATCGACCCTGGACCTGCTGGGGCTCACGACCGAAGGCTTTGCCAAGGTCTATCGCTCGGGGATCGGGTGCATGTTCGAGAAGCTGAGACGGCTCCCTCCCGGAAGACTACCGACCTATTTCGCGATCTATCCGGAGTGGTTTCCCTATCTCAAATCGAGCGGGGTCCTGGGTCCGGAGAGCTTCCGCGCGCACCTGGGGTACAACACGATCTGCGGGCAGGACGACAAGGTCGTCTATCCCGCCGAGTGGATCGACGTTGCGCCCGCGGACTCGATGGTCCTCCCGCATCCGGAGATCGCGGGCATGAGGCTTCGCGATTCGATCGACCTCGCATGGCTCGAGGACGAACAGCGCCATGCTTGGAAGCCCTACGGGTACGAGTACGACGAGAGGAGATCGCGGTGGCGGAGCCATCCTTCCGTGCTCCCGCGCGACGTCCTCCGGCAATACGCCTACGCCGACCGCCCCACGAGGCCGATCGCGGACGCGGGAAGAAAAGTCTTCGGTTGGGAGCGATTCCGCGTGAGCGCCGTGGCCGGCAGGGACCTCGCGTTGGTGATGCGGACGGACGCCTGGTTTCCGAACCGGCTCAGGGTGAGCGTGGACGGGGCCACGGCCGGCTGGTGGACGATCCCCCGATCGGAGACCGCGTGGATCGAGCCCGCGTTCCGGATTCCCGGCAGGCTCATCGGGCGGGCGCGGCCCGAGATCGAGATCCGGCGCGAGGACCCCAAGGACGGCGGGGACTACGCGCCGTTTCACTACTGGGTCTTTCAATAGCGAGAGCGGGGACCCGCCCGAAACGAAACGCGGGGCCGGCCGAGGCCGACCCCGCGCGAGACCGATCCGAGCGATGCCGCCTATTGGTCGATCCAGGAGGAGATCTCGTAGCGCGTCAGCGAGTAGAGCTGGTTGATCATGGCGCTCGAGTAGATCACCTTGATGTTGCCCTTTAGGTTCGAGGAGCCGGTGAGCTTGCCTTGAACCATCAACCCGCCCACGATGTTCTGCGAGTTACCGCCACCCTTGAGGTCCGCGTCCCCGAGAACGATGACGAGGCCGCTGTAGTTGAAGTCGCCCCCGAGATGGAAGTCGCCGTCCACGACCAGCACTCCCGCCGCGCTGACGTTTCCGGTGATGTCGAGATCGCCCTGGACGTGCACCACCTTGAGGTCCCCGATGGATCCCCAGGTCGAGAGGTCGGGATTGGGGTTGGCGGGATACGTGAGGTCCGCGACCTGGGCCCACTGCGCCGCGATCGCCGCGATGTCGAGATTCACCGCGGAGGTCCGGACGCTGGGATCGGCACCCGACCCCTGGACATTATCCTCCTGGTTGTTGTTTAGGTTCCCCGCGATCGCGCCGGCGTTGTTCGGAGACGAGATCCCGGGGAGCGAGGTGCCTCCGGGGATCGTGTCGTACGGGGCTGCGAAATCGTGATCGTGTCCGTCGACGTAGAATGAGTTGCCCGAGAAGCCGATCTCCCCTTCGGAATAGACCGAGCCTTGGATCGGAGGGAGCGGCCACTTGACGGCCTCGACCGTGACGGTCTTCGCCCCGACGCCCTTCCGGCCGGCGGCCGTGACGATCAGCTCCGGGAACCCGCTCACCGTGTTTTCCCGCGGGGGCGTCGTGGGGTCGTTGTCGTGGTCCCCGAAGAGCAGAACCTGGTTCGCCCCGTTCAGCTTGTACCGCACCTTGGTCCAGGGGTAGTCGAGCCGGCTGGCCAGGGGGAGGGTGAATTGCTTCGAGCCCGTCTCGGAATAGTGCTCGCTCCCTTCGTCAATGGCGGCGTCGGTATCGTTGTCCAGCCCGTCGCTCAGGGTGGCGTTGTACTGTGGATCGAGGCCCGAGTTGCCCGGGTCGTTCACGATGTAGATGCCCCACCCGGGGGTGCCGCCCGGCGGCGTCTCCCCGATGTAGGTCCCGGGAGGCTTCGCGTTCGGGTCGGACATGCGCAGGAGCGATTCGCTGATTCCCGCCTCCGCGTACTCGAACGCCTGGGCGGCGGTCATCTGGTTGCCGGCGATCTGCTTGTCGCCCTTGGTGACCGCGACGTAGGAGATCCCGAGCGAGGTCATGAGGAACAGGATCAGGAGCGCGACGATCATCGCGTTGCCCGCGTCGGGCCGCGCGCTCGTCGCGATGGAGCGGTGGTTGCGAACCATGGTGCTCACCCCTTCGGTACCCCGTCCCTGGGTCAGCGCTCCCGCCACCATGCGAGACTGTATCTGGCCAGCGTTTGGACCGCGTTGATCGCCTCGGTCGAGAAAAAGACGTCCGCCGAGCCGTGGACCCTCGAGGCGTTGATGACCGTGCTCTGGTAGATGACCCCGCCGATGATGTGCGCCACATCCGCGGGGCCTCCGCCCGCAAGATCCATGTCGCCCAGGACGATGACGATCCCCGTGAATTCCGAGCCGCCTCGCATGTCGAGGTTCCCGTTCACGACGAGGATCCCGCCGCCGGTCCACATCCCCGTGGCGTTCAAGTTGCCGTCCACGACGGTCACCTTGGGATTGTTCAGCGAGCCGAAGCCCGTATTGCCGGAGGTCCAGGCCTGATCGCCGGTGTACGAGTTGTCCGCCATCGCGGTGAACTGAGTCCACATGGCGTTGAAATCGTAGGAGAAGGCGGATTGGTTCACGCTCCCGTCGCCTCCAAGGCCTGAGACGTTGTCCGTCTGGGCGCCGGAGATCGTCACGTCCGACGTGGGTCCCCTGGATAGGACACCCGGCACGGACGACGCCCCCGGAAGCGTGTCATGGGGCGCGGTCGCCTGGTGGTCGTGGCCGTCCACGAAAAATCCGTTGCCGTCGAAGTCGAGCTTCCCTCCGGTCCAGATGGCGCCCTCGACCTGCACGAGCGGGAAGCGCACCGCTTCCGCTTCGAGGGTCTTGTCGGCGTTTCCCTGCCTGCCCCGTGCGGTCAGACGCAGCACGGGGGCGCCGTTGGTGAGATTCTCCACGGGAGGCGTGACGAGATTGTGGTCGGGGTCTCCGAAGCGGACCAGCTGGCCGCCCTGCGTCTTGTACTCCACGCGGACATACGGGTAGCGCAGCGCGCTCGCGTTCACGATTTGCTTCGTCAGCACTTCCGGGTATCGCTCGCCGGGCTCGTCCACGAGGGTATTCTCGTTGTTGTCCATCCCGTCCGTCTCGAGGGCCGGGCCGTCGGGATCGAGCGCGCTCCGCCCGTTGGCGATCACGATGTAGCGGCCCCAGCCCGCGACCGGAAGTCCCGCGGGGCCGATGTAGTTCAGCGACTCGGCGGGGAACGCCATCCGGTGCAGACCCTCGGTGATCCCGGCTTCGGCGGCGTAGAGCGCCTGGGTCGCGGTGATCTGGTTGCCGGCGATCTGCTTCTCGGACTTCGTGACCGCGACGTAGGCCACGCCCGCCGTCGTGAGCATGAGCAGAACCAGGAGCGCGACGACCATCGCGTTCCCGGACTCCCCGTGGGTCGGCTTCCCTGGCCCCGCGGGGCCCTTGGCCCCGCCTCTCACGATCCGCATGGCGCTTCTCTCCTTTGTCGTCATGGAAGGACGGTCGAAGAATACGGATTCAGGTAGATCACGATGTCTCCGGTGCTCGCTCCCGTCGAGGTGCCGGCCACGATGTCGGGCACCGGGTCGAGCGCCAGGACATCCTGCGAGCATTCGAGCCGGGCGATCGCCAGCGCGTTCACGGCGCCTCCCGCGTTGGCGTCGGACCAGCTCTGGACGCTCGGGATGATGTTCCCGGACGCCGCCGCCGGGTCGCAGAAGAAGGCCTGGACCGCGGGGGGCGTCCCGCCTCCGGCGCCGGCCGTTCCGACGGCGATATCGATGTTCGTGCTGTTGTAGACGAGCGGCCCGAGCGCGAGCGCGGTCGCGGGGCCCAGCGTCGCGACCTCGTCTTTCTTCGTGAGCGCCCCCGCCATCGTTCCGTTGTTGCGCCAGAACTCCACCTTGCCTGTGGTGCCGCCGTTCTTCACGGCGACCACGACGTCCGGGCGGCTGTCGTTGTCCATCAAGGCGGTCCCGACGCCGTAGACCGAGCCACCGACCGAGGTGGTGTACACCGTCGTGAAGCGAACGTTGGAGAGCGTGTTGCTGAAGAAGACGTCCACGCTCCCTTGTTTATCATTGGCGTCGTTGTCGGTCTTGGTCCCCACGACGATGTCGGGCCACCCGTCTCCGTTCATGTCGGCCACCGAGACGCTCCGGACCTCGCCGCTCGCGGTGTAGACGTCCTGCCCGGTCGAGTGGCTGTACACGCCGGAGCCGGCCGTGCTCCCCCACCAGACCTCCACCTTGCCGTTTCTGGCGGAGGTCCTGGTTCCGAGCACGACGTCCGGATGGCCGTCCTTGTTGAGATCGGCGATCGCGACGCCCTTCACTTCTCCGGTGCCGGGGTTGTCGTAGTAGCTTCCGTTCGGTGTCGTCGGATTCCCCACGGCGCCGATCTTTCCGGGCGTATCGGTGACGCCGCCGAAGGCCTGGTTCTGCCACACCTGGAACCGCCCGGTGCCGGTGCCGCTGATGAGGCCCGCCACCACGTCGGTCGCGGCGGGAGAGGAGTTGTCCACGTTGCCCGCGGCGAGCGCGGCCACGTCGTAGGAGGCGTTGCCCATGTAGCTCTGGTTGGCCTGGAAGTAGCGGTTGCCGGTGTATTTCCCGGGCTGCCCGTTCCACCAGACGCGGATGTTGGCCACGCCGCTCGCCTTGGTCCCGACCACGATGTCGAGGTCATGCTGTCCGTTCACCACCGTGGCCGAGCCCTCCTGCGAGTCCTGCTCGTTCAGATCCGTGACCACCATCGAGAGCACGCGGTCGGTGGAAAGGTGGATCGGCGGCTGGCTGGGCGGCAGGCCCGTGCCCGTGCCCGTCCCGGTCCCCGTGCCTGTGCCCGTGCCGGTACCCGTGCCTGTGCCCGTGCCGGTGCCGGTACCCGTGCCGGTGCCGGTACCGGTTCCTGTCGCGCCGGTGTTCGCGGCGTAGGAGGCGTTGGCCTCCGCCAGGAACGGGAAGTTACGCGGCTCGACGGAGGTCGCCACGCTGACGCGGTCGTAGGTCCCGCTGTCGATGTTCTTCTGCTTGGTCTCGGTGACCATGCTCACGACGATGGTCTTCACCGAGCTCTTGACTCCCGGGGCGGGCGGCTTGCCCAAGTCGGCGCTGCTCACGGTCTTCCCGAAGAAGACGCCGGCCGGGTCGTCGGATGTGCCCGCCTTCAGCTCGAGGGCGCCGCCCGCCGAGTTCCTGTACGAGAAGAGCGGGACGTTCTTGGACGTCACAGCATCGGCGGTCCGCTGGGTGAGACCGTACGCGACGATCTCGCCCGTTCCGGCGGAGGGCGTCGCGAGCGAATCGCCCGAGGTGCCGATCCTGCGCCGGAGCACGAAGTCGTAGGGATTCGGGCTCGAGGCGACGATCGGGTCGCTCGTGTTCGAGTCGAGGAAGTAGGTGATCACCTCACCCATGTCGATCTTGCGATTCCCGTTCAAATCGAGGGCGAAGGTGACCCGGTACTGCGACCCGGTGACGATCGCGGGCTGCACCGCGGGATCCACACCGTAGCCGGCGGACCGCAGCTCCCGCGCGATCAGATCGACTCCGCTCCGCGCGTTCTGGGTCGCCTCGGCAAGCTCGATGCCCACCTGCTGGGACTTCTCTCCGCGGACGTAGATCGAGTAGATCGAGCCGATCACGACCGTGAAGAGAACCAAGGCCACCATCATTTCGACCAGGGTGAAGCCTGAGCTGCGTATCTCGCGTTCGGTATTCACGGGTTCCACCTCGTTTGCGGGCGCTCCCTGCCGCATCACTGGGTCACGTAGCTGCTCAGCTGAGCTGTCTGGGCGCCGTGCGAATCGTTCCACCGCGCCGTGACGTCGATTTTCTTGCATCCGGCCATGGGCACGGAGTCGGTCACCGTCCAGGTCCGGGTGAACACGGATGTCGTGTCGGTGAAGGTGCCGACCGTGAGGGCCGCGAACGGCTTTCCCTTGAGATCCTCCAGCTTCACCTGCGCCGTCATGAGTCCCGACGTGAGCACGCGGCTCTGCGTCACGCCGCGCGTTCCCGCGGGGATCATGGCGGCGACCGCCAGGATGCCGACGGCCAGGAAGGTCAACGCGAAGACGACCTCGATGAGACTGAATCCGCCGTCGCCCGTTCGATTCGATCTCTTCGTGTGCCGTCGCATCGCGCGCCCCGTCATTGGACGGTCACCATCCCGGTTGGCCGAACGACGGAGAGCGACCGGCTGTAGCCGTCCGAATTGGTGAAGATGCAGGTTCCGGATTGGCTCGCGCTGCCGTTCGGGAAGAAGGTCGTGATCGGCGAGGCGAACGGGTTGGTTCCGGAATTCGCCACCGTGATCCACGCCGGATAGGCGACGGGGTCCTTCCGCTTTTCGGTCACGTCCTTGACCCCGTTGTTGTTGTCGTCGTCGTACCATCCGAAACCTTGCACCGTGTCGTCCCAGTAGAAGACGTAATTGTTGTTTTCGGTGATCGCGCGCTGCCGGACCACCCGGGCCATCGTCGCGGTCTGCTGAACCTGGCCGTTCAAATCCACGCTGCGCAGGAACTTGTTGAGTCCGGGGAGCGCCACCGCCGTCATGATTCCAAATATCACGAGCACCACCATGAGCTCGGTGAGCGTGAATCCGGCTTCATCACCGCGGCGTGATGCCGTTCTGAAATTGAACGGCGACATGTGGGGACCCTCCTGACCCGGGACGATCATTCGTACGACCTTAGAACGCAAGGGACATGCCAGCGCTCAAGTCACGTCCCGGTCCGGTCCTACGCCGGCTCAAGCGCTTCCGAGGGTGGCTTTCATCAGCGGCATGGCTCGTCTCAGCCAGTTCCCGGACGGGCCGGAAGGGGCAAGTCTTTGCAGATTGCACAGTCTTCAAGGCAGGAACGACCGGTACAGCCGAAAGAGGGAATCCCCGTAGAGGCAGAGCGCGATCGCGGCGGGCGCGAGGAAGGTTCCAAAGGGAATCGCGGTGCGCCGCGAGCCTTTGCCGCGCGCGATGAGCAGGATCCCGAAAACCGAGCCCGCGAGCGACGCGAGGAAGATCGCGCCGAAGACGCCGCCCACTCCCAGGAACGCGCCCATCATCGCGGCAAGCTTCACGTCGCCCCCTCCCATTCCCGGCACGCCCGTCGAGCGCTCGTAGAGCGCGCCCACGAGCCAAAGGCTCGCCCCTCCGCAGACCGCGCCCAGGAGGGCGCCCGCGAGTCCCGGCGGCGCGAAGAGACTCGCGGCCAGGCCCAAGCCCACGCCCGGAATCGTGACGACGTCGGGAATCGTTTGCGTGTCGAGATCGATCCACGCGATCGCGAGGAGCGCCAGGAGGAACGCGGCCTGGGGCACGAGCAGGAGCGGGGTTTCCACACGTTGGACGAGCAGCCAGAGCAGGAGCCCCGAGAGAAGCTCCACGGCCGGGTACCGCCACGAGATCGGCCTCCGGCAATGGCGGCATCGCCCTCCGAGGAACACGAACGAGAGCACCGGCACGTTGTCCCAGGGAAGGATCCCCTTCTTGCAGCGGGGGCAACGCGACGCGGGATTCACGATCGACTCACCGCGCGGCAGCCTCGCGATCACGACGTTGAGGAAGCTCCCGAGGACGAGGCCGGTGGCGAACGCCGACGCCTGGATCCAACGTCCGGCCTCCATCACATCGCCTCCAATCGTCGCAGCTCGCGTCCCGCCACTTCCCGCATGTATTTGTTCCCCGTCGCGAACACGTGCTTCCAGAGGAGAATCGCCATGCCGGTGTTGCCGGCCCGCTGATTGGCGAACGCGGCGAAGCGTTCGACGTACTCATCATGGCCCGGCATGCGGCTCGCCCATGTGAAATAGCGCGCCGCGGAGGCAGCGTCTTGCCGGCAGACGTAATGAAGAAATCCGATCTCGAAGGCGAGCTTCCAATCGGTGGGGTTCGCGCTCAGGCCGCGTTTCAGGAGCTCGAGCCCGCGCTGGGGTTTCTTCATCTCCTGCGCGAGCACGAAGGCTCCGAACACGTACGGCTGGACGAACCGCGGATCCAACTCGGTCACGATGTCCATCACGTGGCCGATCATGTCGAATTTCTGGTCGGAGAGCCGGTGCTCGCCGTAATACTGGATGCCGCGCAGCCACGCGATATCGGCCGCAGCGGTTTCATAGCCCATCGCCGCCTGGCGGACCATGAATCCGGACGGATAATAGAGAAGCTCCTCCTCCCGGACCTTCCCCAGCCGGGGTTGCGCGGCTCGCTGCACGAGCGCCGCGGACGCCACGAAGAGCGTCGCCAGCGCGAGCCCCGCGAGCAGGCCTCGATCGATCTTGGGGATCAACGGAACTCCCGCCGGCGGAAAATGGTGGCCGCGACGATCATGACCCCGCTTGCGTACAGGAGACCGTACGCGAAAGCGAACGCGAGCCGTTCCGGCTCCACGGCGATGCCGTGCACCACGAGTCCGCGCGCATTGAAGACCCCCAGGTGCGGAAGCATCCAGTACACCGCCTGGGCCAGCGCCTGGATCCCCGCCGGGGCGCCCTGCGACACGAAGTAACGCAGGTCCTCGGCGAAGTGGCCCGCAACCAAGGCGGCGACCGCGAAGAACGCGGTCAGAGCCGGTGTCGTAAACGAGGAGAACAAGACGACGACGGCGGTCACGATCGAGAGCTCCATGACGCTGAGCCCGACGGCGCCGAAAACCGTCCATGGCGTGGAGCCGTACGCGACGGTGACGACCGCGGCCAGGATGCCGGCCATGGAGGCGAGGAGCATCGACGTCGTGAACCAAAGCCCCAGGAACTTTCCGACCAGGAATTCTTCCCGGCGGATCGGCTTGGCGAGGATGGCATAGACGGTCCGGCGCTCGAGCTCCTTGTGAAGAAGGCTCGAGCCGAGGAACACGGTGAGGAGGGTCGCCAAGAGTGTGGACCCCGCCAGCCCGAAGTCGATCACGACCTTGCGACCTTCGCCCAGAGCGAGCGGGGAGAGCGCCTGGGAGCCGATCACGAGCGCCAAGCCGAAGAGGGCCAGGATGAGGACGACCCGCTCGCGCATGACCTCCCGGAGCGTGTTGCGCGCGATGGCAACGACGCGGCTCATCGGCGACCCGGGCCTTTCGTTCCGGGGCCGCTTCCCGCGCCGTCGGCTTCGAGCGCGCGCACGAAGTATTCCTCGAGGCTTTGCCGCCGCGGCTCGACGGCGCGGACGACCACCCGCTCCTCGGTCAGAGCGCGGAGGATTTCTTGCAAGGCCCCGGAATCTTGGACGCGCACGATCCAGCAGGAGCCTACGGAATCCACGCGGTGCCCGGCCGCGCGCAGAAGCGAGCCTCTCTCCTCGGGGAGGGCCTCGACGGTGATTTCCCACTCGAGAACATCGGATTCGAGGATACCCTTGACCGATCCCATCTCGAGAACGCGACCGTGATGGAGGATCGCAATGCGATCGCAGAGCGTCTCCGTCTCGGCCAGCACGTGCGAGGTCATGAGAATCGTGGCGCCGCGGTCGCGCTCTTCCCTCAGGATGTGTTTCACATCGGAGCGGCCGATCGGATCCAGTCCCGACATCGGCTCGTCCAGGACGAGGACGCCAGGCTCGTTCAGAAGCGCCTGGCAGAGTCCCAGGCGCTGCGTCATTCCCTTCGAGAACTTGCGAAGCGGCTTTCGGGCATGCTCGCCCAGCCCCAGCCGCTCCAGGAGGGCCTCCGCGCGCGCGCGCGCGATTCGGGCCTCAATGCCGAACAGCGCGCCGACGAGCCCCAGATATTCCCGCGCGGTGAGATGGTCGTAGAAGCAGGGATTCTCGGGAAGGTACCCGAGGCGTTTCCGCGCCGCGGGATCCTGAGGATCGCGGCCTTCGAGCCGAATCGTCCCGCGTGTGGGCCGGGTCAGCCCGAGGATCATCTTGATGGTGGAGGTCTTCCCGGCACCGTTGGGCCCCAGGAGGCCGAAGATCTCGCCCTCTTCCAGGCGGATCGAGACGCCGTCGACCGCGGTGAACGGTCTCAACGTCATCGGGTCCCGGTAGACCTTGGAAACGCCATCCAATTCAATTCTCGGAAGCGGCGCCACTTCCTTGAGCGGGCTCCGTGCGGCCACCTCGGCCGCCCAACCGCGCGAGTCGTCCCGGTCTCGGCTCATCGTCGCGAGTTCCCCCCGGAGTCTTCGTTCCCCATGCCACGCGGGCGCATCGCAAATGCCATGCCACGCGCCTGGAACGGCTTCCCAACCCGGCTATCGTGAATGAAAATGAAAAGGCGGCAGTCGCGTTGGTCCGCGATCTGCCGCCCGCTACCTGATCGGCGATTAGCCGTTGGTCAACGTCAGAGACAGAAGCGCCGTCTTGCCGTAGCCCTTGATCGTGTAGCCGGTCGTCGCGGCCGGGTTCGCACCGAAGATCCCCTGAGCTCCCGGGTCCGCGCCCCACGTCGCGGCGCTGTTCGCGCCGGTGAACGGGTTCTTGGGCCAAGCACCGCTCGGGAAGTTGGCGAGGACGGCGGCGTTGTCCGCGGCCACCGGATAGGTGCCGGTGTTCTTGACCGCGAAGTCTTCGATCGCCAGCTGGAAGCTATGCATGTTCGCCTTCACGCTGGCTTCGCGTGCGCGGTCCTGCATGGCGATGAAGTTCGGAATCGCGATCGCCGCGAGAATCCCGATGATCACAACCACGATCATCAGCTCGATCAGCGTAAAGCCTTTCTGATTG
>VBOW01000015.1 GCA_005893275.1 Candidatus Eisenbacteria bacterium
GGTCGTTGTGGCCGGGTTCGCACCGAAGACCCCCTGAGCTCCCGGGTCCGCGCCCCACGTCGCGGCGCTGTTCGCGCCGGTGAACGGGTTCTTGGGCCAAGCACCGCTCGGGAAGTTGGCGAGGACGGCGGCGTTGTCCGCGGCCACCGGATAGGTGCCGGTGTTCTTGACCGCGAAGTCTTCGACCGCCAGCTGGAAGCTATGCATGTTCGCCTTCACGCTGGCTTCGCGTGCGCGGTCCTGCATGGCGATGAAGTTCGGAATCGCGATCGCCGCGAGAATCCCGATGATCACAACCACGATCATCAGCTCGATCAGCGTAAAGCCTTTCTGATTGCGAAACATGGTTTCCTCCAATTCCTCGATCAACCGTTGGTCAACGTCAGAGACAGTAGAGCCGCCTTGCCGTAACCCTTGATCGTATAGCCCGTCGTCGCGGCCGGGTTCGCGCCGATGATGCCCTGCGCCGCCGGATCCGCTCCCCAAGCCCAAGCGTCGTTCGCGCCCGAGAAGGGATTCTTCGGGTAGCTACCGCCCGGCATGTTCGCCATCACCGCCGCATCGTCCGCAGCCACCGGATAGGTGCCGTTGTTCTTCACGGCGAAGTCTTCGATCGCCAGCTGGTAGCTATGCATGTTCCCTTTCACGCTGGCTTCGCGTGCACGGTCCTGCATGGCGATAAAGTTCGGAATCGCGATCGCCGCGAGAATCCCGATGATCACAACCACGATCATCAGCTCGATGAGGGTGAACCCCTTCGAGTTTCTCGGCATGGTGTGCTGCACCTCCTTTCGGTCCCGCCGTCCCTGACGTGATCAGCGTCCGTCCAACCGTACCGGACGAGATCAAAGCAACGGACATGCCACGGCGCAAAACGGCCCTTCATGGGACGCTCTCGCTTGCACTTCCGCGTGCGGCGTGGACGGGACCGAGCTCCGGAGATGCGCGTTCCGCGCAGGATGCACGCGGGACGCCGTCCATTCTGCATATTGCATGATTCAACGTCGCGGCGGTCAATTTGCGACCGCTTTCACTCCGACAACATGCCCACACTTTCCTTGAGCAATCCGTACGAGATGAGCTTCCGGTAGAGCGTCGACGGATTGATCCCCAGGATTTCCGAGGCCCGCTTTTTCTGGCCGCCGGTGTGGTGCAGCACCTTGAGGATGTACTCGCGCTCCAATTCCTCGAGCGTGAGATTGGGGTTGTCGATCACCAGGCTCCCGCGGCCCTTTCCGCCCTGGACCACGCGTTCCGGGAGGTCCTCCGGCGTGATGACGCCATCGTCGGTCAGGATCACGGCCCGCTCGATCACGTTTTCGAGCTCGCGCACGTTTCCGGGCCAGTCGTACACCATCAGGCAGTCGCGCGCCTCCTTCGAGATCGTTTTCACCTCTTTCTGGCCCGCGAGCTTCTTCAAGAAATGCTCCACCATCTCCTCGATGTCCTCCTTGCGCTCGCGGAGCGCCGGGAGGCGAATCTGGATCACGTTGAGGCGGTAAAAGAGATCGGCGCGAAAGCGACCCTCGGCGACCGCCCTCTCCAGATCCGCGTTGGTGGCCGCGATCAAACGGACGTCGATCTTCCGGGGCTTGGTGCCGCCGACCGGGATGATTTCCCTTTCTTGTAATGCCCGGAGGAGCTTCACCTGGGTCGCGGGCAGGGTCTCGCCAACCTCGTCCAGGAAGAACGAGCCGCCCCCGGCGACCGCGAGGAGCCCTTCCTGGTCGCGCACCGCGCCCGTGAAGGAGCCCTTCACGTGCCCGAACAGGTTGCTCTCGAGGAGATCCTTGGGAAGAGCGCCGCAGTTGATGGATACGAACGGTCCGTCGGCCCGCCGGCTCATATAATGGATGCGCTTCGCGATCAGCTCCTTGCCGGTGCCGCTGTCTCCCACGATGAGAATCGTCGAATCCGAATCGGCGACCTTCTCCACGAGCTTCAGGACCTTCTGGATTTGCTCGCTGTGCCCGATGATCTCCTTAGTGTCGTCCGTGCGCTTCAACTGGCGCTTCAGGTAGACGTTTTCCGATTGGACCCGACGCATGGCGATCGCGTTCTTGATCACGAGGCGGATCTCGTCGTTCTTCGCGCTCTTCTCGAGGTACTGATACGCGCCCCGGTTGAGCGCCTCGATGGCCGATTTCTGCGACGCGAACGCGGTCCGGATCACGACCGGGATGCTCGGATCCAACTTCTTGATTCCGGACAGCACGCCCAGCCCGTCGATCTCTCCCGGCATCTTGATATCCGTCACGACGACGTCAAAATTCTCTTCCTCCGCCTTCTGGAGGGCGTCGCGTCCCGAGGTGGCCACGTGCACTTCGTATCCTTCCTTGGAAAGAAGGATCGAAAGAAACTGGACCATGCTCTCTTCGTCATCGACCACCAGAATTTTTTCGCCGCTCACCTGATCTACCTCGCTCGACAAGGGGTTACGCCGCGTGGGCGACGGTTCGCGCCGTGCTCGTTGCTTTCGGGATCCACACCCGCATGGTCGTCCCCGCCCCGAGACGGCTCTCGGCCTCCATGGCGCCTCCATGGCGCTCCACAATCCGGTTGGCAATGGCAAGTCCCAGCCCGGTCCCTCCCCGTTTTGTGGAGTAAAACGGCTCGAAAATCAGCTCGATCTCCGGCGCCGCGATTCCGATCCCGTTATCCTGCACTTCGACACAGACGAACGAGGGCGAGGTCCCGCCGGTCTGGACCGACGGCCTCTCGTGCCGCGCGGCGATCCGAACTTCGACCCGGCCGTCGGCCTCGATCGCCTCGAGCGCATTCAGGATCAGATTCATCAGCACCTGCCTCATCTGCTCGGAATCCACGTGCACGTGGACATCCACGCTCCGGCCCGCGAAGCCCAGGGATTTTCCCTCCGCGCTCGGGTGACGTAGCGCGACATCGACCGTCTCCTGGAGCAGCGCGTCCAAGTCCAGCGTCTCGCACTTGAGCGGCCGTTCGCGCGCATAGTCGAGCAGCTCGCGGATGAAGTTGTCGAGACGCTCGGACTCCCTCACGATCAGATCCAGGAGCCTGGCGTTCTCTCCCTTCACCTTGAGCTCGCGCTGCAACACCTCCACCGATCCGCTGATGGGGTTCAGGCAATTTCGGATCTCGTGCGCGATTCCGGCCGAGAGCTCCCCGATCGCCGCGAGCGTCTCGCGCCGGCGGATCCGCTCTTCCAGGGCCCTCACGTCGGAGAGATCCTGGAAGAGACCGATCACCCCGCGCCTCCGTCCGTCCGGATCGCGCAGGAGGCTCGTCGACATGCCGAGCGGCACCTTGGATCCGTCCGGCCTCACGATCGAGATCGCCACGCGGCTCCCTTCCGTTCCCTGCTCGAGCGCCTCACGCACGCGCTCGGTGAACTCCTTGAGGCCCGGTCCGAAGGCGTCCACGTACGGCTGTCCGCGCATCGAGTCGACGGGGCAGCCCGCAATTTCCGACGCCGCACGATTCCAATGCCGCACGATTCCGTCCGCATCCACCGTCACCATCCCGCTCGACATGTTTTCCAAGATGCTCTCCGTGTCGAAAAGCGCGCGGTTCAATTCCTCCTGCGCGTTCTCCAGGGCCCGGCGTCCCTCGTTCAACCGCCGTCCCAAGTAGCCCCCGATCACCCCGACGACAAAGAGGAGCGGCACGTACAAGAGCATCCGCAGCAAGAGCGCCGCG
Source organism: Candidatus Eisenbacteria bacterium (assembly GCA_005893275.1). Classification (NCBI taxonomy): domain Bacteria; phylum Candidatus Eiseniibacteriota; species Candidatus Eiseniibacteriota bacterium. The sequence goes on from VBOW01000015.1 coordinate 3,676, forward strand.
TCGCCCAACCCTTGCGTCAGCCCGTACGGCATCGTCGGCATCAGCCCCTGCCGGCCCGCCAGGTAGAACCCGGCGTAGGCCAGCGAGGAGAGCGCCGCCAGAAGCACCCCGCCGCCGATCGAGAGGAACACCCCCCCGAGGAGCGGCGACAGGAGGTACAGCGGCACGAACTGGCTTTCCGCGCCTCCCGTGAAGAACACGAGATACGACGTCGTGGCCACGTCCACCAGGAACTGGGTGGCCAGCAGGTTTCTCGAGTCGCCGCCGCTCTTCAGAACCCGCTGGTAGGCGAACGCCAGGCCCGCCACCGTGAACAGAAAAAATCCGAACGGGAATTGTCGCTCGTCGCCGAGCGGGCCCCCCGAGAAGGCCACCGCCATCGCGGTGACCAGCCCGAGCAGCGCGACCCGGCCCAGGATGACGGCCTGGACCGCGAGGCCCAGGTCCCGATCCCCGTCGGCCTCCGGGTTTGCGCGACGCGCGGCCATCGGGCGATCTAATGACCGCCCGCGACCACGTTGATCAACTTGAACATCGGCAGGTACATCGCGATCACCATCCCGCCGACAATCGTTCCCATGACGACGATCATGATGGGCTCGATCAGGGAGGTCAGCGAATCCACCGCCGTGTCGACTTCGTCGTCGTAGAAATCCGCGATCCGCGTCAGCATGTCGTCGAGCGCGCCGGTCTCTTCACCCACGGAGATCATCTGCACCACCATCGGCGGGAATACCGTCGATTGGCGAAGCGGCGCGGAGATCGTCTCGCCTTCCCGGATGCTGGATCGCGCGGCCATGATCGCGTTCTCGATCACCCGGTTTCCCGAGGTGCGCGCGGTGATGTCGAGCCCGTTCAGGATCGGAACGCCCGAGGAGATGAGCGTCGAGAGGGTGCGCGTGAACCGGGCCACGGCACCCTTGCGCAGCACGTCCCCCAGAACCGGAATCTTGAGCAGGAGCGTGTCGATCTGGACCCGGCCCTTCTCGTTCAGGTAGTACCGCTGGATCGCCACCACCGCCGCGATCATTCCCCCGATGAGCGCCCACCAGTACGCGCGCAGAAACGAGCTCAGGCCCATGACGATCTTGGTCGGGAGCGGAAGCTCGGCCCCGAACCCGGTAAACATCCTGGCGAAGGTCGGGATGATGAAGATGAGCATGAAGGACGTGGCGAGCACGGCGACCGAAAGCACGACGGCCGGGTACACCATCGCGGCCTTGATTTTCCGCTTGAGCGCTTCGGCTTTCTCGATGTAGGTCGCGAGGCGCTGGAGGATGTTGTCCAGGATCCCTCCCGCCTCCCCCGCTTCGACCATGTTCACGAAGAGCTCGTCGAAGACCTTGCTGTGCTCCTTCTTTCCAAGCGCCTCGGCGAGGGTCGTCCCTGCCTCCACATCGCGCATGACCTGCCCGATGACATGGCGGAACGTTTCCTTCTCGGTCTGCTTGGAGAGAATGTCCAGGCACTGGACCAGGGGGAGTCCCGCATTGATCATGGTCGCGAACTGGCGCGTGAAGATGGCGAGATCGCGGGTCGTCACGCCGGGGCCGCCGAACTTGGGAAGCCCAAGCTTGACGTCCGCTTTCTTCTCGCGCACCGACGAGATGATGATCCGACGCTTGCGGAGCGCGGCGAGCGCCTCGTCTTGCGAATCCAAGGTCAGCTCGCCGGTCTGAATCTCCCCCGCGACCGTCCGGCCTTTCCATACGTACACTGGCACCGCGTTCCCCCTTCTCAGCGCCTCTTAGGCGGTGACGTGGACCCCGACCTTTTCGAGCATCTGCTCCAACTCCTTCACGTCGGAGCTCCGGCCCAGGCTTTCGTCCAGCCCGATCTGCTTGCCGATGTACGCCTGGAACAGCGCTTGGTTCATCGTCTGCATGCCGTGCTTCGTGCCGGCTTGCATGAGGCTGTAGATTTGATGCGTTTTTCGCTCGCGGATGACCGCGCGCACCGCCGGCGTGCAGATGAGGATCTCCGGAACCATCACGCGCCCCGGACCCTTCGCCTTCGGGATGAGCTGTTGCGTCACGACACCCTCCAATACGAACGCGAGCTGCGAGAGGACCTGCTGCTGCTGGCTGCTGGGGAACGCATCCACGATCCGGTTGATCGACTCATACGCCGAATTGGTGTGAAGCGTCGCGAGCACAAGATGGCCGGTCTCGGCGATCGTGAGCGCGGCCGCCATCGTCTCCAGATCCCGCATTTCTCCGATCAGGATCACGTCCGGATCCTGTCGCAGCACGTACTTGAGCGCCGTGGCGAAGGTCGTTGTGTCCGAATTGATCTCTCGCTGGTGCACGATGCATTTCTTGTGGTGGTGCACGTACTCGATCGGGTCTTCGATCGTAATGATGTGGCCGGCCCGGGTGGTGTTGATGAGATCGATCATCGCGGCGAGCGTCGTGGACTTGCCGCTTCCGGTTGGTCCCGTGACCAGCACGAGTCCCTTTTGCTTGGTCGTGAAGTCGCGGATCACCTTCGAAAGGCTGAGTTGATCGAAGGTGAGGATTTCATAAGGGATCTGCCGAATCGCCATCGAGGTGACGCCCCGCTGCAAATAGACGTTGGCGCGGAAACGGCTCAGACCGGGAACGCCGAACGAGAGATCCAGCTCCCGGGTCGTTTCGAACCGCTTTCGCTGCTCCTCCGTGAGCACGCTGTAGGCGAGCTGCTGCGTCAAATTCGGCGTCAGCGGCGGATGCTGCATCGGCATGATGGATCCATCGACACGCACCTGCGGCGGAACCCCCGCAGAAATATGCAGATCGGACGCCCTGAGCTTGATCATCTCGTCCAGCAACTGGCGCAGCGAAACCATGGGCTCCCTCCGTGGCGGCTCAGCGGTCGGCCGCGGTCTCCTTCAACACCTCTTCGGCCGTCGTAATCCCCTTCTTTAATTTGATTAGCGCGTCGCTCCGGAGCGTCAGCATCCCGTCCGCCACGGCCGACTTCTTGATATCGGAGGTGGAGGACCGGTCCAGAATTTGATCCCGGATCTTCGGAGAGACCGGAAAGACCTCGTACACGCCGCTCCGGCCCTTGTATCCGGTGTTGTTGCAGTCCACGCACCCCTTTCCTTCGAAGAATCCCCCTTTGCGCACGTCCTCCTCGGAGAGGCCCAGCTCGCGAACGACTTCCGGGTGCAGCTTGATCTCGGTCTTGCAGGATGGGCACACCTTGCGCAAGAGCCGCTGGGCGCAGATGAGGTTGACCGACGAGGCCACAAGGAACGGCTCGATGCCCATGTCGATGATCCGGTTGACGGTGCTCGGGGCGTCGTTCGTGTGCAGGGTCGAGAGGACCAGGTGGCCGGTCAACGCTGCCTTCGTTGCGATCGAAGCGGTGTCGAGATCGCGGATCTCGCCGACCATGATGATGTTGGGGTCCTGCCGGAGGAAGGCCTTGAGGGAGGCAGAGAACGTGAGCCCCACCTCCTCGTGGATGAGCACCTGATTGATGCCTTCGAGGTTGTATTCGACGGGATCCTCCGCCGTCATGATGTTGGTCTCGGGGACGTTGATCTTCGAAAGCGCCGAGTAGAGCGTGGTCGTCTTTCCGCTCCCGGTCGGTCCCGTCACGAGCACCATGCCGTACGGCTGCGCGATCGCCCGCGAAAAATCGTTGAGCGCCTGTTCCTGGAATCCGAGCTTGTTGAGATCGATATTGAGGTTTCCCTTATCCAGAATTCGCATCACGACCTTCTCGCCGAAGATCGTCGGAAGGCTCGAGACGCGCAGGTCGATGGTGCGGCCGAGAAGGCGGAGCTTGATGCGTCCGTCCTGGGGCACGCGCCGTTCGGCGATATCGAGCTCGGCCATGATCTTCAGACGGGAAATGATCGCCGCCTTCATCCGGAAGGGAGGCGCCATCATCTCGTAGAGCGTACCGTCGATGCGGAACCGGACGCGGAGCAGCTTCTCGTACGGCTCGATGTGGATATCGCTCGCTCCCTTGCGGACCGCATCGGTGATGAGGGAGTTGACCAGCTTGACGACGGGGGCCTGTTCCGCTTCGCCGAGGAGCGTGACGTCGGGGGTCTCGTCCTCCTGCTCCTCGATGACCTCGATTTCGTCTTCCATCCCCTTCATCACGTTCTCGAACGACGCCACCGAATCGTACGCCTTGTCGATCGCCTTCTTGATCGCGGCTTCCGAAGCCACGACCGGCTGCACCTCGAATCCGGTGATGAACTTGATGTCATCGATCGCGAAAATGTTGCTCGGGTTGGCCATCGCCACCGTGAGGCGGCGGCCGCTCCGCGAGAGGGGCACGATCTGGAACTTGTTGGCCACGTCACCGGGGATGAGCTTGCAAACGCTCGGATCGGGGGCGAAATTCGAGAGATCCACGCTGGGAACGGAGTACAGATCGGAGAGGAACTTGGCGAGGTTCTCTTCGGTGATGGCGCCGAGCTTGACGAGCGCCTGGGTAATGCTTCCCCCACCGGACTTGATCTGCTGCTGCGCCTTTTGTAAGGCATCGGGCTGGATGAGCTTCGCTTCCAGCAGCTTCAGGCCGACATTTTCCTGCTGCACGGTTGTCCGTCCTCGACAGTTTTATGTTGGTGGAGCTGGCGGGTCCCCGCGCGTTCCGGCACGGGATGGGCGGGAAGGACTTTCGCAAGTCCGGTGCCAGCATCACGTGGCCGGCGGAATCGACCCGAGGTCGCCGGGAGGAAAGGAATTGCGGGATCCGACCGGAGCCCGCGGAATCACACGGGCCGTGCGCGGGGCACGCTGCGGTGCAAATTGCATCGCTCAAAATCTGTTCAGAGAGTCTCCTGCGACCGGTGCGGGAAATTCGAGGTAGGCGCGGATCCGCTCGAGGATCCTCGGCCCGATTCCTGGGACGCGAAGGAGCGCTTCGGGCGCCGGAAACGCGCCGCGCGCGCGCCGGTCCGCGATGATGCGCGCCGCGAGCGAGGGTCCGATGCCGGGGAGCCGCTCCAGCTCGCCCGCCGTCGCGCGGTTCGGATCGATCCGCCCGACCGGTACGCCTCGCGGAAGGGAGCGCCCCGGTCCCGAGCGGATCGGAGCGGCGCGATCGGATTCGGAATCGGGCGGTGAGGATTCGATGGGGATCACGGTCTGCTCCGCGCGGGAGCCGTCCCGGGACTCAAGCTCGTGGACGAGATCCGCGAAGCGCTCCTCGTGCGTTCGGCGCCATTCGCGAAACGCTCCCCCGATGAGAAGCGCCGCGATCACGAACGCCAGCCCGGCGCGCATCTCCCTTCCCCACACGCCCCGCGCCCCCGATCAGTCCAAGAGATTCCAGACCACGCCGGCATGAACCGCCCTGCCGGGAAGCGGCGACCCGGAGGGCTCGGCCGGATCCCAGATCGCGCTTCCGACCTTGCGGTCGAACGCGTCCTCCACGCGCAGGAACGCCCCGGCCGTGCCGAAGTCCACCGACAGCAATCCGTCCCAGGTCACTTGCGCCGGTTCGCGCACGAGCCCGCGACGCGGCCCTCGAGCGTGGGACTCGATCCCGAATCGGAGCGGCAGATCCCCCTGGAAGAGGACGATGCGCACGTCGACGGCGGCATCCAGGGCGCGGCGCGGAGGGGACCCGCTCCGGGGGGAGAGGGAATCCGGCCCGCCGCGGATCCAGCCCACGCCGCGCGTGCGGATCGGTCCTCGGTGATACTCCCAACCGCAGGCGGCGTGCGACAGCCAGCCCGAGCCCCGCGGCCCCGCGGTCGACGAGACCACATAGGACCCGCCCATCGTGTCCGCGACCACATCCCAGCCGAAGTCGTCGGCCACACGCCGGAACGCGCCGGAGAAATCGAACCTGAGCCCTCGAGCCGCGGTGAGACCCGCGGCCGCCAGGGCTCCCGTGAGCCGACGCGGCCTGAGCCGAGGATCGCCGGAGCGAAAGAGCTGGCTCGGAACGAAGGTCGGGTTCTGCGGAATCGACACGAAGTCCCGGGCTCTCGCGGGGGTCAGAAGATCGACCCAGGAAGGACGGTCGTGGGCCGACTCGAGATCCAACCGGCCGCGAAGCCGTTCCGTGGCGCCCCAGAGGGAGGCCCTCGCGTCGAAAAAGCCGGGCTGGGATTCACGAACGTCGTACGCCGCGTCCATTCCGGCGCCCGCCGCGCGGCCGAGCGCCCGGCGTGCTCCGAGATGGAGACGCGCGTCCTCTCTCCGTGGCTCGAATTCGGGGACCGAGTCGACGCGATAGACGATTTTCTGCGATGCGCCCTCGAGCGTCGCGATCCACGTGAGCGCCGGATCGGGGCGCCAGGCCATCGATCCTTCCACGGCCACCTTGGGGAACTCCCATCGTTCCCGGGAGCCGGCGTCGGGAGAGTTGGCGTCGGGCGAAAGAATCCAGGTCTCCTTGGCGCGTGAGACGCGGAGCCGCCATACGTCGCTCCACCGCTCCCCGTCGCGCGTCGCGCTGAGCTCCACGTGTCTTCGATCCCACTCGCTTTCCGCGCCGAGGGAATCCTGGATCGAGCGCTCGTAGAGAAGACCCTCCAGCTCGATCCGGTGCGCGAAGGCGCGCGCAAGCTCCGCTCTGGCCGCGTATCGCTCCGACACCGTCCCGCTCAGGAGGCCGGGCCCGTTCGCTTGGTTGCGGCTGTAGGAAGCGTAGGCGCGGCGGCGGAACGCGTCGGTTTGAATACGCGCCCCCGTGACCAGCGCGTCGCCGTCCCCCTTCTGGTAGAGGAGCGTTGTCTTGGACGCCTGGGTTCTCGCGGTATCCGTCGCCGACCTCGCGAAGGCCGGTCCCGTGGGACGCGGCCGTGCCAGCGCGTCCGCGGGGCCGTGAAACTCGGGGCGTTCCACGGGATACTCGATCGCGTCGAGATCGAGCGCCTCCACGCCGTCCGCGCGCGGGTCGCCCAGCGCGAAGGCAAGCCACGGCGCGCCCCACCCGAGCGCGCTCGATCCGACAAGAGGCTCGTCGGTCGCACGCTCGGCCTCGTTCCCCCAGCCGTTCAGTCGCAGGGAGCCCCCGCCATCCGGCAGGGCGAGCGATCCCTCGGTCGGACCGAACAGAGGAAGCGGGGTCAAGAGAAGCGGGCGGCGCAGGCGGAGCGCATCCTCGAGCGATGCGA
>VBOW01000016.1 GCA_005893275.1 Candidatus Eisenbacteria bacterium
TCCTGCGCGTCGTCCTCGAGCACGAACACGACCGTATTATTCCAGAATGGTGAATGGGAGAGCGCGTCGATAACGCGTCCCAGGGCCAGGTCGTTGTCCGCGACGTACGCGCGCGGCGTCGGCGCGCCCGCCTTGGCACCCGCCGTATGGTCGTTCGGCAGTCGCAGGAAGGTCAGTGCCGGCATCGTGTCGGCAGCCACGAAACGGCGGAATTCCCCTAGCCATGCGTCGACCCGCTTTTGGTCCGTCGTCTCGAGGTCCCAACCCGGAAAGTCGGGCGAGGTGTTCGCAGCGAGAGGCGCCTTCGTGGCGGTCCAACGTCCGGAGCGATCCCGGATCGCGAACTCGCCGTAATTGCGTATCGTGACCCCGGCTCGGGCCGCAGAGTCCCATAGGTATCCGGTGCCCGGCTCATTCACGTCGTCGTCGGGAATCGTGTCGCGATTCTCCCCCTCGTAATCGTAGGTTCTTCCGCGGTCGGAGTAGAGGCTCGGAACGGTCTTCTCAACGTAGTCCGGCGCGTAGGCGGCCGTCGACCAGTCGTGGCCGTCCGCACTGACTTCGGCGTTTACGAAGAAGCGGTCGAACAGGCCGAAACGCTCGGCGAGCGCGTGATGATTGGGGCTCACGTCGCGCGGGAAATAGACGAGCGATGTGTCGCCGTCGCCCGCGCTCATGTCCCCGAACATCTGATCGTAGGTGCGATTCTCTTTGATGACATAGATCACGTGCGTGAACGGAGGGTACGTCGGCCGTGCCCGCGTCCTGTCCCAGCCCTCGGCGCGCGCGACGCGGCGGGACAGCGCGTCGAGGCCGCGCCCTGTGGGAAGGGACACCGTCGTGAGCGATCCCGAAGTCTGGCCCAGCGTGTAGGAGCGCTCGTCGGGTTCGGCCTTCTTCCCCGGCTGACGCCGCCTCGGATTCGGGCCGGTTCCGCGACCCTTGCCGTTCAACACCAGCAACGTGTTGCCGTCCGCCAGCACCGCGGTCGGATACCACTCGACCGGAACGCGCCCGAGAAGGGCGTCCCGGCCCTCCGTCCCCGGTGCGTCCGCTGTCGCGGCGCTCAGCTCGAACACCGCCGTCGCGTTGTTGTCCGCCTCGGCCACGTAGAGGCGGCGGTTGTCCCGTGAGAGCGCGAGCCCATTGGGCGTGGCACCCTCGGGAGGACCCTTTGCCGCCCCGTCGTTCAGCTCTCCGATTACCGCCCCGCGACGGGTGTCAACGACAGCAATCCGGTCGAAGCTCGCGCGTGCGACGAAAAGACGAGTCCCCCGCGTGTTGAGCACCAGAGCCGACGGATGCCGGCCGACCGGCACGCGCGGGCCCGCCTCGAGCCCGGCGGTGTGCGGCGCGAACGTCGCGAGCCAGGAGCCTCCCCACGCCGAAACGTACACGCGGCCGTCCGGACCCGCCACGACCCCGTACGGATATCGGCCGGTCGCCAGGCGCTGGACGACACGACCGGCGCTCAGGTCGACGACGGCGAGCGAGTCCGCGAGGTTCTCGGCGACGTAGAGCCACCGCCCATCCGGCGAAATCGCCATGCCCGATGGGTAGCGGATCCCGAGGCCGACGGAGCCCTTGGGATCGAGCCGGATGCTGTCCGAGAGCGCGGCCGAATCCCCCTCCCAGGTGTACCGATAAACCACGTCCTGGCTGCCTCCGGACGCATAGAGCGTCCGCCCGTCGCGGGAGAATGCGAGACCGAGAAAGGCCGCGGGCTGGACAAGGGTCTGAGTGACCCTCCGACTCGTCGGATCAACGACCTGGAGGCTCTGCTCGCGGTGTCCACTCAAGAGCGCGACCACCCGGGCGGAATCAGGACTGAAAGCCATCGCGAGCGGCATCGACCCGAGTTCGATCGAGGAGCCAGCCGGGTCCAAGACGACGCCGGTTGGAAGCCGAATCGGTTCGACGGCCAGGCGCGAGCACGAGGCGATCGCGATAACCGCAAGGACCGGCACGCGGGCGACGGAAGTTAGGATCCTGGATGTTGCTCTCAGAGCCAACCTCACGTAATGGTGTGTGTAGACTCGCGAACCGGAAAGAGACTGGTATCCTAGCACGGTCGTGCCCGGCGCGATACCGGGGGCCGATCCGCCAGCCCGTTGGGCGGTCTTCGCTTAGACCACCCTCGCCGCGGCTGAAGAAGCGCCCCCTCCACGCCGATAACTACTTGGCACTCGCGCTGCCCGGGCTGGTCCGGGCGCCGGTTCCCTTATCGCCAAAGCCAGAGCCATGGAGCGCATTTCGTGAAGAAGCGCCGACTGCTGCGCAAGACGCAAGTTGTCCAGTTTCTCCTGCGCGTTTCCAAGTTCCTTCTCAAGAGCCAGCTCATGACGCTCTTGCTGGGGCTTTGCGCTTTGGGCTTCGTCGTGGGGAAGCAGGTGCACCCCGACCCCAAAGCCGTGCCCTTCGAGGAGCTGTTCGAGAATCTGAGCGTGGTTTCGTACCGCGAGACGCCATCCGACTCGACCGCCCACTTTGTGGTCGAGCTCTCGACCCGCGGCCGAGTATTCCGGCAGTACGACATCGATGCGCGGCGATTCGAGGCGCCGATGCGCGGGCATGACTATCGGCGCTCGATCAGCATCACGCGCTACCCTCCCATCAAAGTGCGCGGTCACGTGAACCGCGGCTTCTGGCTCGAGCTTCCCGATTCTTCCGACCACGCTCTCCTCCCCGGGCAGTTCGACGAGCTCTACCAGACGACCCTCAACTTCGTGAAACCGCTTTCGGCGGCGGCTGTCGTGCTCGGAACGCTCTCGGGGTACTCGATGGGCTACCGCATGGGCACATGGAGCACCTCGTTGTCCAACCCGAAGGTGCAGGAGCGCGTACTCGCCGTTCCGGGCATCGGCCGCGTGATCGCGCGGGAGGCCTGGCGGCGGGTTCTCCTCGAGCCGGTCGTCATGGACCAGGAGAGCGACGCCGGACGATTCGCCTCGGTTCGCGGAACACAGCGCATCTACACCAACTTCTTCCGGCTCGCCCTCGCCGACAGCAATGACTTTATCCCCCATGAGACCGCCCGTCTGGACTCGGCCGGATGTCCCTACGAATCACGCACGATGCGCGCCTTCGCGCAGGCGGTCCATTGTGCGACCCAGGACACATGCGATCTCGCGAGCATCGACTTTGCCGCGATCGAGAATTGGGCGAACCTGCTCGACCGCCGCGGGCACTGGGCGTACAGGTCGACCCCGCCCCGGGGCGTGGAGCGCATGCGGTACTTCGGCACGCTCGCCTGGTATGGGGTCGCCCCATCCGAGCCCGACGAACGGCGCATCTGGGTGGGGCGCCGCCTCCTTGTGCGAAACGGCGATACGGAAGGCTTCGTCGCGGACGAGATCCCGCTGACCCGGGTGGGATGTCCCATCGCGTGGCGGGAATGGCTCCGCGGCGACAGCAAGTATCTGAGCGGGAATGCCTGGACCGCGCAGTTCATGAGGGAGTCGCGGCAGTTTGCGCCGGTGGTGCAGCTCGGGCGCGGCATCGCGAACAGACTGATCGGGAAGGAGTGAGGCCCCCTCCTTTCTAAGAACGCGACGCCCCGGGCTCCGAAATCCCCTTGACAGCCGCGCCCGTTCGCCGCAGATTGGAAACACGTCTCCCCCCTGCCGCTCCAACCATTCCCCAACAGCCGGCGACGAATCCCATGTGACGTGATGGATGTCCCAACCGGGCGCCCCAGACCGGTTGGAGGTTCTTTTCTTCCGCATTCGATCGAGCCGGGAAGGTATCAGGGGGATTGGTGGAATGAGATCCGGGCTCTCGCTCCTGGGCATCCTCGCACTCTGGGCTTCCGTCTGCGCATTCCAGTCGCCCGACCCGGCGGCACCCGGCCGTCCGGACCAGCACCTCCTGATTCGCAACGACGGCAAATTCGTCCACAACGTCGGCCAGCTGCTGCTGCAGATCAGCAATTACGGGGTTACGGGCGCGCCCTTCTACGGGGCCTTCTCGAACGTGCCGGGGGCCGAGTGGCCTCCTGGCTCGGGAAATGACTACATGTACGCCGCCGGCCTGTGGGTCGGGGCGCTCGACGCGAGCGGAATTCCGCACGTCACCACCAGCATCGGGCGCACCCGGTTTGACTTCGAGATGTCCCCGACGTTTCAGCCAAGGAATCCATGCGTATCCCTTCCACCCGACAAGGTCGCCGACGTGCGGGAATCCTACGAGGGGGCGCCCGGCGGAAACCGGATCATCTCGGCCAGCGTGAACGCCGACGATGACGGAGACGGGCTGATCGACGAGGACTTTCCGAACGGGGAGGACGATGACGGGGACGGGCGGTGCGACGAGGATTATTCGGCCATCGGCCAGCAGATGCTGGCCTGCGAGTACTTCGACGACCTCGAGAACATCCGGGCCGGGAGCCCCGAGCACGTTCCACTCGGGCTCAAGATCCAGCAGACCTCCTACGCGTGGGCAACTCCCGGGCAGAACGATTTCGTCGGCATGGACTACAAGATCATCAACCGCAGCGGCTCCACATTGCGGAACGTCTTCGTCGGGATCTTCGCCGATATGGACATTGGAAGCCGTGCCGCGTGTCCCGACTGCTACTACCTGGACGACGAGGCCGGGCTCTTTGATTCGACGGTAATCTACGTGGGATCCGCCGGCGATATCGTGAAGCGAAGGATCCAGATGGGGTACATGTGGGACAATCCGGACGATCCGGCTCGGACGCAGGACAACAAAGGGGGCGACGCACCCGGATACATCGGGTGCATGTTCCTGAATCACACGACCGACCCGAGCGGGGCGTCGGCTCCCCGAAGAGTGGGCATCACCTCGTTCAAGTTCTTTTCGGGAGACGCGTCGTTTGCGTCCGGAGGGGATCCCAGGAACGATTCCCAGCGTTACATTCTCATGTCCGATCCGATGCTGAACCCCGATGTCGTGGGGCAGATCACCTCGTCGAGACCGCTCGACTATCGATTCACCATGACGACCGGGCCGTTCCGGTCCATTCTTCCCGACTCATCCTTGACGATTTCCGTGGCCTGGGTGATGGGACTGGGGCGAGGGCCGAGCCAGGCCGGCGGAACCTTGATCGACAACGCGATCCGGGCCCAGCAGGTCTTCGACGGGCTGTACACCGACCTGGATGGCAACGCCCTCACGGGGACCTGTGGGAAGGAGACATGCCTCCTCAACACACAAGTCGGGGGGCGCTTCGTCTACCAGATCCCCGAGTCCTCGCTATGCCGCCTGCGGTTTCACACCGACGTACACACCGTGCCCCAGTTCGCAGATGTGACACCGTGGGATCCGAACACGCCGTGCGAGAACCAGCAGGACGGGAAATACGTGTGCCAGGACCGCCTCGGGGGAACGATCCCGAACGGCGGGGCGCACTGCGCGAGCGAGGACACGCTCGCCACGGTGATCGTCGCGCCCACCTGTACGTACGTGGACTTCGACTGCGACGCGAGCACGGGCCAAGGCGGTCGGGAGCATCTGGTGAACTGGGTCGCCGCGGCACCCTTGCCCTTGCCCTTTTACGGCGGAGAGAACGGGCAGGGCGAGGTCGCGGACTACCTGCGCAACTACTCGAGCACTCGCACCTCCGCCTGGTTTTTCCCCGGGGACCGGAAAGTCACCCTCAAGTGGAACAACTTCGCCGAGCAGGTGCGCGACGTCCAGCACGGGAACCTCAAGACGTTCGTCGGCTACCGGATCTATCGCGCGGCCGGGTGGACGCGTCCTCTGGGGACGAACGCGCCTTCCCGGGACCTGTGGTCCCTCCTGGGCGAATGGCGGCCGAGGCCCGGGGGTACCTCCGCGAGGTCCTTGTCGGAGCTGATTGACCCATCCGTTCCCATCATCACCAGCAATCCCGTCGAGGTCCATTGGGACCCGAACCGGCGCCTGGTTCGCAACGATACGACCTACACGGAAATCGATACGCTGTTCGCGGTGGGGCGGTACAGCTACGTGGACGCGCACGTGCTGAACGGCTTCCCGTACTTCTATGCGATCATTCCGCTTTCGCTGGTGCCGGGCGACTCGGCAGGCTCGGACGTGACCTTGCAGGGGAACCCGAGCGCGTCGAACGCGCAGGTCGTGTATCCGCGGGGGGATTCGCGGAACGACCAGAAGCATGTGTTCGTCGTGCCCAACCCCTACAAGGGAGGAGCAGAGTGGGATCTCGTGCCCCAGGGAGACGATCCATCGGGAACGAAGGTCACATTCATGAACCTGCCCCGCACCAGGGGGACCATCCATATTTTCACCGTGGCGGGCGATCTCGTGAGGGATATCCCCTTCGACGGGAGGCCGCCCGGGGATCTTCAGTACGGGAAGGACCCCGTAACGTCGGGCCAGGGCTCGGTCCCCTGGAACATGATCTCGCGGAATGGGCAGAAGATCGTGACCGGGATCTACCTTTTCTCCGTGGACACCGAGCTCGGGCACGAGGTCGGAAGATTCGTGGTCATCCGGTAGGCGGTTCCCCGTCCTGGGTCACCAAGCCTCTCAAGAAAACAACGGGCTCGGTGACCGGAGTCACGGACGGCCGGCGCCCTTCGAGGCATTATGGAAGTGCCGGCGGTGCGCGGCGCTCTCCGTTTTGCAGCCGGGCCCTCTCGCTACTATGACCATGCTTACCTTCGAGGGTTGAGGCTGCTCGCCACGGATCGTCGCGGTGCCGCCGGTGCTTCTATTCCGCCTCGCGTGATGCGATCTTATGAAGCAGCGCGGGGTGCCGCAGTCTGATCCTGCCGCGCGAGAGGCTGATCGCCCCGAGCCGCTCGAACTCCTTGAGCAGCCTGCTGACCACTTCCCGCGCCGTGCCGAGGTCGGCCGCGATCACGGCGTGCGTGATTTCGATGCTGCCATGGGTGCCGTCTGCCTCGAGGAGGAGCTCCTCCAGGCGGCTCGCGAGCCTCTGATCCATCCGGCGGAAGGCCACCTCCTCTACCAGCGACATCACCTCGCTGAGGCGCCTCGAGAACATCTCGAAGACGAACGTTCGAAGCGACTCGTGTTCCGCCATCCAGAGGCGGAACGCGGCGGCCGGAACGACAATCGCTTGGACGTCCTCCTCGACCCTGGCCATGGCCGGGACCCGACTGTCCGAGAGGATGCACGACACGTTCAGGGGGCACACCTCACCGGCCCCGACGTGGTAGAGCGTGATCTCCTGACCGCTCTCCGCCAGCTTGAAGACCCGCATCTTGCCGCTGACGATGATCGCGAAGTGGGCGCACGAATCACCCTCTCGAAGGAAGTAGGCGCCCGCCTCGAGACGAACGACCGTTGCCGCCTCCGTGAGCGCGCGTTGTAGGTCGAGCGGGGCGTGGGTGAAGAAAGGGATTCGATCCAGAGCTTCGCGCTTGTCGTCGGCGGAGACTCGACCGCTCGCGACGGTACCAGCCATGAGGTCCTCCCGAGCCGGGGCCTTCCGATCCCCGAGGCGAGTACCATCGCACAGGCCTGTCCGCGCGACAACGGTCCTTCGAGCGCGGGCGGGCACCCCCCGATTCTGGCAGCGGTTACGCGGAGGATAGGGTAGGCTCTTGCGCGCCCTTCGTTCGGTTCGCCCTGGATCAAGGAGGTGAGCGATGCGGATTCACAGCGGTGCCGGCCTCGTCTTCGCGGCTACAATCTTGCTCCTCTTCGCCTCGGCTTCAGCCGCTCGAGCGGATGTTTCCGCCGGAGTGCGCGGCGGGCTCAGCGTCGATCCCGATCAGGTCCTCTTCGGCGGCCACCTCGAATTCCCTCGCATCGCGGACCGCCTCTACGTCGTGCCGAGCGCGGAAGCAGGGTTCGGAGACGACCTGTTCACCCTCTCCTTCAATGGCGACCTGCAGTACCGATTCAAGGTGCGCAGTGAGGTCCGCCCCTACGCCGGCGGCGGCCTCTCGCTCTACTTCGTGGACTCCGATTTCGGCGGAAGCGACACGCAGCTGGGCGTCAACATCCTCGGGGGCATTTTCTTCGGCCGAAGAGCACGCCGGCCGATGTTCATCGAGGCGAAGGTGGGCCTCACCGACGAGATGCCGGATTGGAAGTTTCTGTTCGGGGTCACGTTCCGCTAGACCGGCCTTCTGTCTTTCTAAGGGGTGCGACGCGGGGGGACTAGCACGGAAGCGCCTCAGAGAGGAACATCGCACTCCACCGAGACGATATCCTCGACGGTCTCTCGCCGCGCGATGAGTGTGCCGCGCCCCGTCTCCCACCAAACCTCGGCGGCCCTTCCGATGGAGAGGTAGTTCGAGCTCATCGCGGAGCCATAGGCGCCCGCGTCCTGCAGGACGAGCAGGGCGCCCGGTCCGGGCCGGGGCATGAGCCGTGGCCGGACCAGCTCCCGGTCCCCTCGGGTGAAGATGTCGCCGCTCTCACACAGGGGCCCGGCCACGATGCACGGCTCATCGGGAGCCTCCGCGCCCGGCCCCCAGACCTGGATGTGGTGATAGGAGCCGTAGAGAGCGGGCCGGAGGAGGTCGCAAAAGCCGGCGTCCACCATCACGAAGGTATGCCCCTGTCCCCTGGCGTTGGCCCGCGTCTCCTTCACATCCCTGACCCGGGCTACGAGCACGGCGCCGCCCGCGACCAAGCAACGTCCCGGCTCCACCTCCACCCGGATCGCCCGACCCGCGGTGTCGGAGAAAATTCCGCCGGCCTCGTCGAGGAGGGCGCGGAGCGAAGCCAGATCGTAGGAGGAGCCATCTGGATGATACGGGTGGGGAATCCCCCCGCCGAGGTTTACCGACTCGGTATCGGGAAAGTCGGGGAGCAACCCCTTCAAGAACTCGACCAGCCTCCCCACGTTCGTGTCGAACTCCCGCAGCTCGGGCCCGGTCCCAACGTGGACGTGCAACGTCGTGATCGGGAGCCGCGCCTCGGCCGCGAGTCTCCGCACATCGGCCAATCGATCGGGCCATACCCCATGTTTCGAGGAGGGCCCGCCGGTGTCGCACGATTCCACATGCCCCTGGCCAAAACCGGGGTTCACCCGCACCGCGATGGGCCCGCGGTACCCCCCCGCGCGCAGCTCGCCGATCATTCCCGGGGATCCCACATTGGGCATGACCCGATGCTCGAGGACCGTCTCGAGCGCGTTATCGCGAAAGACGTCAGTCGTGAGGAGGATCACGGGTGGCTCCGATCCTCCCGGAAAGCCGGCGCGTCTCGCGCGCAATACTTCGTTCCCGCTCACGGCATCGATCCAGAGGCCCGCCTCCAGCACGACGTCGAGGATCTTCCGGCACGAATTGGCCTTCATGGCATAGCGTCCCGCCAGGCCTGGCCGGCCCACGATCTCCGCGAACCGGGTCACGGAGCTGCGCAGCTCGTCGCCGTCGTAGAGGTAGAAGGGCGTGCCGACTCGAGAGGCCAGGCGGTCGAGCGGATAACGTGCGAGGTCCAGCATGGGACCGAAGAGTACCGATTCGCGGAGAGCGTAGAGGGCAAAAAAAAATGGGGAGGCTCGTGACGAGCCTCCCCTCACTCTTTCCGAATCAGCGCCGCGGGCGGTGCCGGGCCGACGGCCGGCTTGGAGCCCGGCTCTCCGACCCATTGGGAAGATCGAAGGACACACCGACCTTCATCGTGAACTGGTTCATGTCCTGAACGATTCCATACCACGCATCGACCACCAAGTCGGTCTTCGGGCTCAGGGGTGTGATGAACCCACCCCCCATGTCCAGACCGAGCTTCGTCGAAGAATCCTTGATGGTCGGAAACCCTGGGACCGACGCCTTGGCGCCGAGGAAGTGGAGGCCGAGCCCTGCCCCCATGTAGGGTTGGAATTTAGGCGAGGACACGTGGAACATGTACTCGCACCGAGTGCCGAGCGAGAAATCGTGAACCGAAGCCTCGGCTCCGCCAAAGTCCTCCGATTTCGACCAGTAGCCCAGATGCGGGGCCAGCCTAATCGCGGGCGAGAGATTTCCCATGTTCGCGAAGACTCCCAGGCCCAGCGTGCTGCTGGCATTCTCGGGATCGACGAGGCCGACGTTGCCGCCGAGGCTTCGCAACCCGAGATTCGTACGCGCCAGTGCATTTTGCGACGCCATGCTGCAAAACACGAGGACGGTCAAAGCAACGAGTAGTTTCTGCATCAGCCCCTCCACGGTCTCAGGCGACATCGCCGCAGGGAACTGCGGCATTTTGGATCATGGGTGATCCCCCGCCGGATGGGATGGGAGGCGCAAGATTTGTACCGGGTCCTCCGAGGCGAGCCGTCAAATTCGGCGTTTGTCCGGCCGGCGCCTTGCCTCGAGGTGGATCCGCCTCCACCTACGCTGCTCCGCCAAGCGCAGCCTGAGATCCGATTTCACGGCCTGATGAAGGACCTCCCGCTGGAGTTTCAAATAGCTCTGGAAACGCCCGGCTTCGAGGGACCCGTCTTCGAGCGCGGCGTGAACCGCGCAGCCCGGCTCGGACGCGTGGGTGCAATCCCGGAAACGGCAGCGCCCGGCCAGCTCCGCGATATCCTCGAACGCTTGCGCGACCCCTTCTTCACCCCCCCACATGAGAACCGTGCGCATTCCCGGCGTGTCGAGGAGCATGCCGCCGCAAGGAAGCACCACGAGGCGGCGCGCCGTCGTCGTATGACGCCCCCGGCCGTCCGCTCGAATATCCCGCACGTCCATCAGATCCTCGCCGACGAGCCGGTTTACCATCGTGGATTTGCCCACGCCGGAGGAGCCGACCAGCGCGACGGTCCGCCCGGGCGTGAGATAGGGCGAAAGGGCGTCCAGCCCGCCCGGCGAGAATGCGCTCGTCACATGGACGGCCGCACCCATTGCCGCGCGCTCGACCGCCTCCATGAGAGACTCCACATCGGCGCACAGGTCCGCCTTGCTCAGCACGACGACCGGCTCGGCCCCGCTCTCCCAAAGCAGGGTCAGGTAACGCTCGAGTCGGCGTGGATTCAAGTCGCGGTTGAGAGACTGCACCAGGAAAACCGTGTCGATGTTCGCGGCGACCACCTGCTCCGCCGTTTTTTCCCCTGCCTGTTTGCGTGAGAACTTGGTGCGCCGCGCAATCACGAAGTGGATGAGGGCCGTACCCTCCCCTGCATTGCCTCTCGGGGCGCGGGCCATGACCCAATCGCCCACACACGGGAGGTCGGCCGCCACCTCCGAGGCCTCATGACGGAGACGCCCGACGACCTCGGCGTACCAGAGGCCCCCCTCGCCGAGGACTCGATAACTTCCTCGCTGCTCTTCAACCACCCTCAAAGGGATCAAACCGATTTCGTTGATCCGTTGGACCTGCTGCTCGAAAAAGGGGCTCCACCCCAGCGCTTCCAGGCTTGGCACGTTCGTCCACCTCTGCCCTCACGGGCCATGGATGAATGGAAATGCGGCGAGCCCGCCCAGGAGCATAGAGAGAGCCGGCACCTCAACGGGGGGTGACGGAAGGCGCTCCGGCGATACTAGCTGGCGGGAAAGCCGACGGGACCGTCGGCCGGAAGGCGGGCGCTGAGACGCGGCCTAGCGGCCGGGAGCGGCTCCTTGGGCTTCAATGGCCGTCGTCATATGCACCCTCCTTGAATCGGGGGACATGCTTTGACCGGGCAGGCGCCCGACTCGAATCAAGGTATCTTGGCAACCCCTGGTCAACGGAGAATGCGGCCGGTTCGGGAGCAGTTTTGCATGAAGACCGGGGATCCGGCTGCCGACTTATGGACCGTGGCCCCCGTGAGATACGTCGCCTGGATCGTAACATCGTCCCTGCTCCTGTCGGTCGGATGCGCCACAGTCGGCGCGCCCCCTGGCCGCGGCCCGGTCGCCCCCGCCCTGGACCGCGAGACGGGACGAGCCTCGTACTACCACTCCCGTTTCCAGGGGAGCAGGACCGCGAGCGGCGAACGTTATGACGAGACGAAGCTCACGGCCGCCCACCGCACCCTTCCCTTCGGGACACGCGTGCGGGTGACCAACCTCGGCAATGGCCGCAGCGTGGTGGTCACGATCGCGGATCGCGGCCCCTTCGCCCGCGGTCGAGTGATCGACGTCTCGCGCGTCGCCGCGCGGAGGCTTGGATTTCTCGCTGACGGCACGGCGGAAGTGACCCTCGAGGTCCTCGGGCGGTAGAGAAGCGAGCCCCCGGGCCGAAGGCCCGAGGGCTCTCTCGGTCGCCCATCCCTCCCCTATAGCCCTTCAGATTCCTTGACCTCGGCGCCCTGAATTTTCAGAAATACCCACACCCGCTTCCACCGATTGGCGCCGTTCGTCGCCGTGACCGACAGGCCCAGCTGCTCGGAATCCGTCCGAATCGGGATCCGATAGTAGACGCGCCAGGCCTTTGCCCCGGCATCGTAGAGGAACCCGTGTTTCTGCCCCAGGCGATCCGTGAGCGTCATTGCGGTGACGTCGGGGGATGCCTGTGCCGTGATCTCGACCACGCTTCCTGGGACGACCAGCGAGTCCGGAGCGAACACGGTGACGTCGGGCGGAAGCGAGTCGGCCAAAGCGGTCGCGTCCCCCTCCGCCAAAGCCCCAGCCTCCGGCGTGGTCGCACCGGTGGCCGAAGCCGCGACCATCTTCGGGGTTTCCTGGCCGGCGGTCGTCTGCCCGGCGTCGGCCGCGACCGAGGCCTGCTCCTTGTGCTCGCCGCATCCCAGAGCGAGAAATGCGAGCGCGGCGGATGCCACCACGATCGCGCGCCTCTTCGTTCCTGGGTCCTTCGTCTTCATTGCCTTTCTCCCATCCGGCTCCGTTGTCCGATCTGTGGCCGGATCGCCGGCGCTACCACGGATCGCCTGGTGATGGGCACGCGCCCCAGCGCCAGGACCGCGGGCGGCTCGCTGGACGGCCGCCGCTCCGTGGTCCAGCTAGATCAATCCCCGTGCCTCAGGAATAAGTCACTTCATGTGAACGACTTGCGTGATTTGATGTCCACCCGGCGGAGGCACTTATGTGTCAAGCTTGACACGGACTCCAATGCGGCCCACAGTGCCGTGACCCGGTAAGCCCTTGATTCACTATCGATCCAACCATTCCAGGGAGCGTGGCGTGACGGACACGGAGGGGGCCGCATTCGGAACGGCCGTCGCGTCGGTTTTCCTGTTTCTGGTCATGAGCGCCGACGCTTTGGCCCAGCCCATCCCCCTCAACGCGAAGGCCATCTGGGCGCATGAGTCGCGCGTGGTTCTCGCCGCGACCGATTCCCTGGCGGTCGAGGAGGGCTATGTCCTGTCGTTCCTATCGCGTAAAAAGACGGTGGCCACGGCGGTCGTATCCGCCGTCTACGATGGCTTGGCGGTCGCCACGCTGGCATCCGGATCTCTGAAGCGGGTGAAGAAGCTTCAGGACCTGAGAATCATGGCCGAACGCCCGCCGGTCCGGCCTCTGCCCTCGTTGCGGGTCGGGTACCCCTCCTCCAACCGGCCCAATCTGATCTTCACGTGCGAGCCAATGACAATCCGCGCTCCCCTGCGGGCCGGCGCCTATCGCATGGAGCCGTCGGGCGGGCGCTCCTACCGGCTGGTGCGCGATTCCGCGATCCCGGCTCAATCGCCCTGGCCCGACACGCTCCTGATCCGCCTCTTCGACGAGGCCGCGGATGAGGAGATAGCCCTGGAGCGCGGCGATCTGGACGTCGCGGTTTTTTGGCCCGGCGAGCTCTCCTCCCACATGCGGGAGAATCCACAGTGGCGCGATTACCTTCGAGGCACCCGTTCCCGAGGCGTTCTCGCGGCGCTGACAACGTCGGACAGGGACCCGGGAAGCACATCGATTCCGCGCGACAGCAGCGCGGTCGCATCCCTCAACGAGGAGGTTTTTCGCGGCGATCTCCAGCCCTGGAGCCCGCCCTTCGGCCGCGCGCAATTTCCCGAGACCGTGTGGACGGTGCGATCTCACGTGGCGAGGCGGTTCGAGGTCGACCGATCCTGCCCGGGCTGGCAAGCGCTTGAGCTCTCCCTCAATCGAGGAAGGTCGGGGGTTCCGGACGAGTGGAGCACCTCGCGGTTGACCTACCTCGACGCGCCCATCGATTCGCCGGATTCGCTCTCGTCTGCCAGCGCCGAATACGTGCGCCGGAGCGCGCTGCCTTCCGCGATTCGGGAAGGAGCGGAGGGCCGCGTGAAGTTCCTCTTCGCCATCCGCTGCCCCGTGGTCTGCCCGCGGAAGCTCCGCGCCTACGTGGGCGCGCTCGGAGCGGACGCGTTCGTCGACGTGCCCGACTGCCGGCCGGCTCGCCGCGAGCCATGACCTCCCTGCGCGGGCGCCTGATCCTCGCCTTCTCTCTGGTCACCATCGTTCCGTTGGCGATCGCCATGTATCTCCTGACCGAGCGGATCGAGACCATGGTCCGCGCCCAGGCGGCGGAACGGTTGAGCGCCGCGCTCCGGGGGATCCAGACGCAGGTGGCATCCGACGCCCAGCATGTGGCGGAGAAGCTCCAAATCCTCGGAAGGGATCCCCTCCTCAAGCGGCTGTTTCTGCTTCAATCCGGCAGTACCCGGGACCTGTCCGAGTACTTGGGGGAACGGCGATTCCTGCTCGGGCTCGACTTCCTGAGCGTTGCCGATACGAGCGGGAGCGTGGTCGCGGCGGCTGCCCCAGGAGAGGGCCGCCCCGACGCCTCGGGAATCCCGGCGGCGCGGACGGGCTCCGACGGTCCGGTCATCGAAGCCCTTCCAGGCGCGCCGGGTCTCGCGATGGTCGCCAGGGCGCCGATTCGCTACCAGAACGACATAGCCGGCTTCGTACAAGGCGGCTTGATGTTCGACGCTGAGTTTCTGCGACGCCTCAGCAAGGCCGGGGGCGTCGAATTGGCGTTGCGCGACGAGGAGAGCCGCGTCGGCGCCACGACTCTCGCCGGCCTGCCGGCTTCAGCGCTGCCCTATCACGATGGTGTCGAGCGCGTCGAGCTGCGAGGACGTCCTTATCTCAGCCGGAGCGTTCCGCTCAGCGTGGGCGCGCCCCCCCACGCGATCCTTACCGGGCTGGCCTCCACCGCCGCAGCCGACCGGACGATCGCGTCGCTTCAAATCGCCTCGGCGATCCTGGGTCTTCTGGGCCTCGGGATCGCGGCGTTGCTCGGGATTTTTTGGTCCTCCCAGATCTCCCGCCCCGTCGAGCGGCTCGCCGCGTTCTCCCACAAGCTCGCGCAGGGAGAGTGGGAGGAGCCCTTGACGCTCCACAGCGTGCGCGAGCTGCAGACGCTCGTGGCGGCGCTCGACCGGATGCGGAAGGACCTGCAGGCCTATCGCGACAAGCTCGTCACGAGCGAGCGTCAGGCGGCGTGGAGCCAAATGGCCCGCAAGGTCGCCCACGAGGTCACGAACCCGCTCACGCCCATCGCGATCTCGGTTGCCGATCTGAAACGAAGCTACGACCAGAAGCGGGCGGATTTCCCGGAAATCCTGGATCAGGCCGCCCAAACCGTCGCCGCCGAGGTCGAAACGCTGCGCCATCTCTTGCAGGAATTCTCCGATTTCGCCCGGCTTCCGAAGCCCGAGCTCGCACCGTGCCGCCTGTCGAGCCTGATGCGGGATCTCGAGACGCTCTACGGCCGCGATGTCGCGGCCGGCCGCCTGGTGCTCCCGCGTTCCGGCCCGGAGGTCACCTTCCCGTGCGATCACGGCCAGATGCGCCAGGCCCTCATCAACCTGATCAAGAATGGACTCGAGACCTTGAACAGCGACGGCCGCGTGGTGGTGTCGGCCCGTGTCGACGGCGGGGTCCTCGAGATCGCGGTTTCCGATACGGGCGCCGGTTTGAATGCCGAACAGAGAGCCAACCTCTTCGTGCCGGGTTTCACGACCAAATCCCAAGGGAGCGGGCTGGGATTGACCATCGTCCAGCGGATCGTGAACGATCATGAGGGAACGATCGCGGTCGACTCCGGTCCGGGGAGCGGAACCACGTTCCGGATACGGATGCCGCTGGGCCCGAGGGCCGAAGCATGACCGTTCTCATCGTGGACGACGAGGCCAACATCCGATCGAGCCTGGAGGGCGCCCTCGGCCGCGAGGGGTATCAGGTCGATTGCGCGGCGTCGATCGGCGAGGGCAGAGCGAAGCTCCGCGAGGCTTACGACATCGTGCTGCTGGATGTCTGGTTCGAGGAAGGCAGCGGATTGGATCTCCTCGCAGAGATCATGGCCAACACCCCGGACTCCATCGTCATCATGATGTCGGGGCACGCGACGGTCGACGCCGCCGTGAGGGCAACGCGACTCGGCGCGTTCGACTTCCTCGAGAAGCCGATCTCGCTGGAGCGCCTGCTGGTTCTTCTTCGGAACGCCACGAACACGCTCGAGCTCAAGGCCGAAAACCGCCGCCTACCGCGACCCTGGTCGTTTCCCATCGTGGGCCGCTCCGAGGCGATTCAGAAGCTCCTGCACGAGATCCAGCTCGCGGGATCCGCTTCCGCGCGCGTGCTGATCCAGGGGGAGAACGGGACCGGGAAGGAGCTGGTCGCGCGGGCGCTGCACGCCGCCGGCCCACGCCGGGAGATGCCCTTCGTGGCGATGAACTGCTCGGCGGTCCCGGAGGAGCTGATCGAGTCGGAGCTTTTCGGCCACGAGAGGGGCGCCTTCACCGGCGCCACCCAGTCGCGGAGAGGCAGGTTCGAGGAGGCGCATCATGGAACGCTCTTCCTCGATGAGATCGGCGACATGAGCCCACGGGCCCAGACCAAGCTCCTGCGCGTGCTTCAGGAGGGAGAGATCACCCGCGTCGGAGGAAATCGCGCCATCAAGGTCGACGTCCGGGCGATCGCCGCCACGAATCACGATCTGGCCGAGCGGGTCCGGTCCGACCGGTTCCGTGAGGATCTCTACTTTCGGCTCGCGGTCATCCCGATCACGGTGCCTCCGCTGCGGGAGCGGCCCGAGGATATCCCGATTCTTGTGGAGCATTTTGCGGCGCAGCTTTCGAAAGAAACCGGCGGGAAGCCGAGGAAGTTCGGCCCCGGCGCGATCGAGCGTCTCCAGCGCTACTCATTCCCGGGAAACGTCCGCGAGCTTCGGAATATCGTCGAGCGGCTGCTCATCATGAGCCGCGGACCGAGCATCGGCCCCGAACAGGTTCACGCCGTCCTGCCGCCCGTGGAGAGCGAGTCGTCCGGGGGGATTCGCTTGAGCGACTCCGTGCGCGAGTTCGAGAGGAAGGAGATCGAAGCCGCGCTCCTCGCCGCGGGGGGCAGCATGACGAAGGCGGCGTCGCGCCTGGGGCTCGAGCGCAGCCACCTATACAAGAAGATGAGGAAGCTGGGCTGGCGACCCGAGACGTGGAATCCGTAGCGGATTCGTAGCGTGGACTCAGCCGCCCGCGTCTGATACCTTCTCGCCTCGAGACTCACCCCACATTCGTTCTTTTGCCGCAGGAGGTTGATATGCCGATCCGATTGGGAGACACCGCACCGAACTTTGCCGCCGAGACAACCGAGGGAACGATCGACTTCTATCGCTGGAAGGGGGATAGCTGGGCGGTGCTTTTCTCCCATCCGAAAGATTTCACCCCCGTCTGCACGACCGAGCTGGGCCGGGTGGCCGCGCTGAAGAAGGAATTCGAAAAGCGGAACATCAAGGTGATCGGCCTGAGCGTCGACCCCCTCGAGAGCCACAAAGGCTGGATGCAGGACATCGAGGACGTGACCGGGCACAAGCTCAACTTCCCGCTCATCGCGGACTCCGACCGGAAGGTTTCCGACCTCTACGACATGATCCATCCGAACGCGAACGACACGCTGACGGTGCGCTCGGTCTTCGTAATGGCTCCGGACAACAAGGTGAAGCTCACGCTCACCTACCCGGCAAGCACAGGGCGGAATTTCGACGAGCTTCTCCGCTCGATCGATTCCCTTCAGCTCACCGCGAATTACTCCGTCGCGACGCCGGTGGACTGGAAGCATGGCGAGGACGTGATCATCGCTTCCACGGTCACGGACGAGGAGGCCCGCAAGAAGTTCCCGGGCTTCAAGGCGAAGAAGCCCTATCTGAGAATCGTTCCGCAGCCGAGCAAGGAACAGGCGGGCGCCGCGGTCTGACCGGATCGGCGCCTACAAGGTCGCGGCAGCCTGCTTGCGCTTCAGCTGCAGCACGCGCACATCCGGATCCACCACGATCCTCCGCGGCGAAAAGGCGCAGTGGATGGTGACCGTCTTCGATTCGCCGGCGCCGAGCCTCACGGTCGTGCGCGCTTCACGGTAGGATGGGCTCTGTCCCGGAGAGGCGGGCCGCGTCTCCGACCGCCTCGAGGCGTTCTGACCAGGTTCAGGCCAGCGCTCCCCGGCGGCCGCGGCAACCTCCACCGGCATGGTTCCCGTTCCCGCGTTCTGCACCGTCGCGGTCACATCGTAGCCGCCGCCACGCTTCACTTTCTTCGCATTCGTGACACGGTATTCGGGCATCGCCCGATCCTCGAACCACTCCTTCGCGAAGGCGTCGTAGGCGACAGGATCCTTTGCGTACCCCCGCATCGAGGCCACGAAATCCTGCAAGGCGGGGTGATCGCGGCTTTCGCTCCACGTTCGGATGAAATGGCGGAGGCCGTCGAGCGCCCGGTCATGCCCCATGAAGTCGTAGAGCATCCAGAACACCCACCCTCCGCGGTCGTAGAGGACGGTTTCGTCCGACTCCCTCTTTCCGTCGACGTCGTACATCGGCCTCTCGTCGTCCACCCGGCGGCGGTCGCCATAGCGCGCCTCGAGGCCCTTCGCGAATTCCATGCGCGCTCGCGGCCCTTTCACCTTCTCGAAGAGCAAGAGGGTCGAGAAATGCGCCATGCCCTCGCTCAGGAAATCACCGTTGGGCCCGTTCGCGGGGGTCAGAATGTTTCCCCACCACTGATGCGCCGCCTCGTGTGCGGTGACCAGGAACGTCGCGTCGGTCTTCGCGTCATTCTTCGTGAGGAAGCCGATGCTCTCGCTGAACGTAATGTTCGTGCCGAAGCCCTGCGCGTAGCCCGCGAGCGCGGGAAACTCCGAGAGCTTTAGCTCGCGCCAGGGGTAGGGCAGGAACCACTCGGAATACCAGCGGCGCGCTGCATCCAAGGTCGAGGACATCTCCTCGAGATTGTAGGGGTGGGCGGGACTGTAGAAGATCGTCGTGGCCTCCCCTTGCTTCACCTTCCACCTGCCGCACACCACATTGAGAATCTTGACCGGGTGGTCCGTTTCCCACACCTGCGTCCGCCACCCGTCCTTCACGGTATTGCTCGTGCAGATCCCGTCCGAGTTGAGCGTGTAGATCGCCGGAGCTGTAACGATGACGCGCGCGGGAAACCATGCTGTCGCGCCGTAGCCCGCGCGCGTGATGCCCTTCCAGTAGTCGCGCGGGTATCGGCGCGCCTCGGTCTTGTTTTCCTTGGTCTCCCCGACGTCCTCCATAAATCCGAGAACCGGCAAGAAGCTGGGCGTGAAGCCGGTCAGCACGACCCCCGAAGGCAACACGAACTCGTCGGTGTTGCCGCCGTTCTTGGTTACGCCATTGGGTAAGCGGCCGTCCCAACTCCACCCGATGACAACCTTGTCCCCCTTCGCGAGCGGACGAGGCGGCGTGAACACATAGAGATGCTGGCGGTCCTCCGGGTTGTACGCCCGCCCGTTCATCGTCCAGGCGAGATGGTTCCAGTGCAGACCCCCCGTCAGCGGGATCTGGGCGAGCGTCGTATCCAAGCTGTTCACGAGCGTGAACGTGCCCGCGCTCGCCAGCCAGTGTTTGGGAGGATTCAGCTTCAACCTCACGTCCGCACGCGCGATGTCCGGCAGCGGGGCGTCGAGCCACGTCTTGAGATTCTTCGCCCAGTAGTCCTTCCTCGCCTTCTTGGCCGCTCCCCCTTCCACGCCTTGGCTCACCTGGAACACGAGGATCACCCAGGCAGCCACCGGCACCAGGGCGAACGGCGCGAGGCGGAGCGCCGAAGAGGCAACCTGCCGCGGCGCGATCCGGTGCATGGTGCGCACGGCATCCGCGCCGCGACGGCCGAAGAGCCGCACGGCCAACACGGTGAACAGCACGGCGAGGCCCAGGACCATGATTCGGTTCCAAATCAGGGCCACGCGGTCGGTCTCGAAGAATCCGATATCGCTCCACCGCAGGGATCCCCAGAGGGGCCAGTTGCCGGCCCAGCTGATCTGGCGCGTGAGCGCGCGGAAACCGCTGTAGACGAGCGCCGCGAGGGCCACGGAATACGCCGCGTACCGGTTCCCTACCGCGGCATACACCGCCGTGACGAACGCCGTCCATGCCAGGAAGGTGGGAATCAGGAGCAGCCCCCACACAAGGGCGTAGGGCGCCAAAGAGAACGGCACGGTGTGCTGAACCGCCAAGGCAATGAAGCTCGCGAGCAAGGACGCGAGGAGGATGACCGCTCCCACCGCGCTGTTCGCGAGGGCCTTTCCGAAGAGGAGTGCCCCTGTGCGCAGCGGCGTCGCGTAGAGAATCTGGGACAGACCCGTGGAGCGCTCGCGCTCGAGCGACTCCACCGTGTAGAAGAGGAGCAGGAGGAGCACGAGCGTCGTGGCCTGGCCCGCGATCGCCACCGCGCTCGTGCCGGGCGTGAGGAGAACGGGCGTGTCGAACGCCCCCACCGCGAGCAGCGAGTTCCCCAGTACCTGAATCAGGATGAGCGGCACGAAGATGTAGAGCCCCGCCTGACGCAGGAGCTCCCGAAGCTCTGCGCCCGCGACCGCCCCTACGCTCCCGAGGAACGACGGCGGCTTCCTTCTCATGCCGAGCGTGGCGAACGCGCCGCCCGGCGGCGCCCCCTCCCACGGCGTCGCGGCGGCCGCATGCTGGGATTGGGCCCGGCCCCGGAGGGTCTTCTTCGATGCCACGACACCGCGCAGCGACCGGGCTACCGATCGCTGCGTCAGGAGAACCGCGCCGAGCCCGAGCGCGATCAGCCATGCCCGGTTCAGCCAAAAGAGCGCGTCGTATGGCACGGCTTGTTTGTTATAGAACTGCACCCCACGGTCGACCTTGAGATGCGTCTCGTTGAGCCAGCGGTACCCCGAGGGCTCGATCCCTTGAAGGAGCTTGTTCACGCGCAGGTCGAGCCAGGATGGCGCCCAGGTCCATAGGAAGAACCCGCACACGAGGAGCGTGGCGACCGGCAGCACGAAAACCAGGACCGCGTTCCCCGTCTTCTCGCCGACGTACATGGAAAGGCCGGCATAGAAGATGAGAAAGGGCAGCCCGATCGTCAGAACCGGCATAAGGTAGTTCATCGCCGCAAAAGGACCGCGTATTTCCTGCGCGCCGGCGTTCGGCACGACGTGATTGAAGAAGGCGTTCGTGGCCATTTGCCAGCCCATCAGCACGACGAAGCCTCCGGTCACGGCCAAAAAGCGGCCCCAGACATACTCGCCCGGAGTCAACGGGGTGGAATGCAACAGGACGTCGACCCTCGCTTCGCGGTCGCGAAGAAGGGACAATCCCGCCGCGGCGGCGATGAAGAACGCGTAGTAGAGCAGCGTGATGAAGGTCATCATCTGAGTCTGGGCGAACTCGGACGTGATCCATGCCTTGGTGCCCCCCACCGAGCTGTCTCCCGAGGAGATCGACATCTTCCCGCTCGACAATCCGAAGGCGCTCAAGAGAAGAATCGCCGCCAAGGTGATGAAGAGCGGGCGGCGGAAGGAGTGCCAGAACTCGACGCCGAACGTCGCAGCGATTCGCCGAGCGCTCATCCCGCCACACCCGCCGCCGCGGGCCCCAGCGAACGCGCGCCCTCTCCGAGAGGGGGGCGCCCCGCGCTCCCATTCCCGCGCGCCGGCAGCGCCCCCAGGCGCATGAGCACGAGATAGGCGTCCTCCAAGGTGACCGGCGCGGGGATGAATCCGTCGGGGGGCGCTTCGGAGGGATCGTAGATGCGGGCTCGATTGCGCCCTTCCACGAGGAGCGCCTGGGTCACCGTCCGCTCGGCGCGCAGGCGCGGGAGATCCTCCACGTGGACGGTCCCCTCGAACATGTGCCCGTCGATCGAGGCGCGAGCCTCGCTCGGGGACGTCACGGCCAGGAGGCGGCCGTCGCGGATGAGGGCGAAGCGCGGGCACAGCACGGCGACGTCCTCGACGATGTGGGTCGAGAGCAGCACGATGCGGTCGACCGCCAGCTCGGAAAGCAGGTGGTAGAAGCGCAGGCGCTCCTCCGGATCGAGCCCCGCGGTGGGTTCATCCACGATTATGAGACGGGGATCCCCCGCGAGCGCCTGCGCGATGCCCAGCCGCTGCCTCATGCCTCCGGAGTAGCCCTTCACAGCGCGCTTGGCGGCAAACGAGAGATTGACGCGGTCCAGGAGGTCCGCGACGAGCCTCTTCCGCCCTTGGGGCGCGTCGACTCCCTTGAGCGTCAGAAGGTGCGAGAGCATCGCCTCTCCGCTCAGGTGCGGGTAGAACCCGAATTCCTGGGGCAGGTATCCGAGGCGTGGCCAGAGAGTCCTTGGGTCTTCGAGGATGTCCGCACCGTCCAGGGTCACCGTCCCGGAAGTGGGCTCCAACAGCCCCGCGAGGATTTTCATGAAGGTGGATTTCCCCGCCCCGTTCGGACCCAGGAGCCCGAACATCCCCGCCGGGACATCGAGGTCGATGCCGTTCAGCGCCGTGACCGGGCCCGGGTAGACCTTGACGAGACCGCGCGTGCTGAGCATGGAGACCTCCTCCAGAACGGGACAAAATGGCGCTGGCGCTACCCGCGCGTGCCGAGGGAAAGGGGCGCCCCGGGCCCACCTGGCCCGGCGAGCCTGGGTACAGGATTACGTACGCCCCCGCCCGCCGCAAGGTTTCGCGAGCAGCAGGTAGTGGGTCGACCCACTCCCCAGGCTCAGCCCAGCTTGCGCCGGGCCCGGAGCGCGAAGGGCATCGCCTTCGAGGGCATCGAGGAGGCGCGTCGCGTACGGCCCCGACGTCGCGGACGCGCGCCGGCGCGCCAAGCTGTGCGCCGCCAAGGTGCGTCCGGTCAGCGCGGAGCAGCGCGTCGCAGCCGCATGAAGGGTAGCAGGAACACCGAGACAAGCCCGAACGCCCCGTCGAGCGCCAGGGTCGCGGGATAGCCCCACCGCTGGAGCGCATGCCCCTGCCACGTGGAGGTGTAGGAGTACACCACGTTGCACAGGGCCATGTACGCCGTGAACTGGGTCGCCGCCACCGCGGGTGTCGTGACGTCCATGTAGATCGCAGTCCCCACCCCATACATCAGCCCCTGGAAGACCGCGTACGAGAGCGTCAAGACCCAGAAGATCGTGACGAGGTCCTGGGGTGGAATCGGACGATCGGGAGCCTGCGGGCTGATCGGCATGGTCCAGCCGAATCGGTGCATGGCGACCGCCATGGCGAACGTCGGTAAGGTCGTCCCAACGATGAAGAGCGCCAACGTCCGTCTTCGCCCAAAGCGATCGGACAGCCACCCGCCGAGGACGCAGAATCCGGCCGAGAGCGCGGTGCTCCCGAGGCCGAGCAGTCCGATCCGCCGGTCGTCGAGACCGAGCTCCACCGCCAGATTGGACTGAAGCGAGAGCGAAAGCGCATAGCCTCCCATGGGAAGCAACGCGAGGAAAATCGCGACGAACGCGGCCCGGCTTCCTACGAAAGCCTTTCCGGTCTCGCGAACGAACCGCGCCAGCTCCTTTCCGACGGCCCTCAGGCGAGACCCGCTCGCGGCGAGACGCGGTGGCCCGGGCAGCTCGCGCATCGGCGCCGGCACGAGCAGCGTGACGAGCGCGATGGCGCCGGCGACGAAGAGGAACGTGGCCTTGAACCCGATCAGGGGCGTGAGGAGGAGCACCCCCGAGCCGCCGATCGCGTTGCCGACGTAGTTGCCGCCGAACATGAGGCCGTTGGCCAATCCTCGTTCATCCCCTCGAAGGACGTTTACCGCGAGCGCGTCGATGGCCACGTCCTGGGTGGCGCTGAACACGTTGTGGATTAGGATGATCGCCGTGAAAAGCCCGAGGCGGGTGGTGAAGCTCACGGGCATCGCGGCGAGAAGGGTTACGACCATCATGGTTTGGGTGAGGAGAATCCACGTCCGCCTCCTCCCCCAGCGATCGCTCGAGAGGACATCTACGAACGGGCCGAACGCCCACTTCACGGCCCACGGAACCCAAAGCGCGCCGATGAAGGCGCCGATCGCGGCCGGCTCGAGCCCCTGGCGGCGCATCTGCGTCGCGACGGCGGTCGCGGTGAACCCCGCCGGAATGCCCTCGGTAAGATAGAGGAGGAAGAAAGCGGCCAATCGTCCGCGGCGGGAAGCGAGCAGGTTGGGCAGTCGCACCGCAGAAAGGTGCGTTCCGACCGGGGCGATGTCAAGCCGCCCGGTATGTACCCGGTATATACTGGGGGCGATCCCGAGCGTGTCTTCCCGAGGTCCATTCCGAATGCCGTTGCAACACTTCCATCCCACCGTCGCGCGTTGGTTCACGGAGCGGATCGGCGCCCCTTCGCCGCCCCAGGTCGAGGGCTGGCCCAAGATCCGATCCGGCGAGAACACCCTGATCGCCGCCCCGACGGGGAGCGGGAAGACCCTTGCCGCCTTCCTCTGGGCGATCGACGGGCTGCTTCGTCAGGGTGGAGACCTCCCCGACCAGACCCAGGTGCTCTACGTTTCCCCGCTCAAGGCGCTCGGGAACGACGTTCAGAAAAATCTCCAGAGGCCGCTCGCCGAGCTTTCCGGGCTCATGCCCGACTTCCCCACCGTGCGGGTGCTCGTGCGGACCGGCGACACGCGGCCGAGCGAGCGCGCGTCCATGGGCAGGAAGCCGCCGCACATCCTCGTGACCACGCCCGAGTCGCTCTACATCCTGCTCACGAGCGGCGGCGGACGCACGATCCTCCGCACGGTACGCACGGTGATCGTGGACGAGATCCATGCGGTCGCGGGAAACAAACGCGGCGCGCATTTGGCGCTCTCCTTGGAGCGGCTCGAGGCCCTGGTCGGGCGGCCGCTCCAGCGAATCGGGCTCTCGGCCACCCAGAAGCCGATCTCGGAGATCGCCGACCTGCTCGTGGGGGTCGGGCGCGAATGCGCGCTGGTGGACATCGGACACCGCCGCGACCTGGACGTAGCGATCGAGCTTCCCGACTCCCCGCTCGCCACGGTCTGCTCCCACGAGACGTGGGAGGAGATCGTTCGCCGCATGGCAGAGCTCATCCGAGGGCACCGGACCACGCTCGTATTCGTGAATACCCGAAAGCTTGCCGAGCGCATCGCGGCCCGCTTGACCTCCATGCTCGGCGAGGGCCAGGTCACGAGCCATCACGGGAGCCTCGCGCGCGAGCGTCGGCTCGATGCCGAGCGGCGGCTCAAGGAGGGAGCGCTGCGCGCGCTCGTCGCGACCGCATCGCTCGAGCTGGGAATCGACATCGGCGACGTGGACCTGGTCATCCAGATCGGAGCGACGTACTCGATCTCGGTTCTCCTTCAGCGGGTCGGCCGGAGCGGACACGCCCTCGCCGGTGTCCCGAAGGGACGCATCTTCCCGCTCACGCAGGATGAGCTTGTCACCGCAACGGCGCTGCTCGAGTCCGTGCGCCGAGGCGACCTGGACCGCACCCCGTCTCCCGGCCGGGCCCTCGACATTCTGGCGCAGCAGATCGTCGCCGCCTGCGTGCCCGAGACCTGGGAAGAAGCGCGCCTCTACGACGTCCTCCGGAGGGCCTGGCCGTACCGTGCGCTCGCGCGCGACGAATTCGACGACGTGGTCCGGCTTCATACCGTGGGGCGTGGCGCGTTGCTTCACCGGGACGGCGTCCACGGGCGGCTGCGCGCGACGCGGCGCGCCTCCATCACCGCCCTCACCTCGGGCGGGGCGATCGCGGACACGGGCCAGTACCGCGTCGTGATCGAGCCGGAAGGCACCCTGGTGGGCTCGCTGGACGAAGACTTCGCGGTGGAGGCGAACGGCGGAGATATTTTCCAGCTGGGCAACGCTTCCTGGCGCATTCTCCGGGTCGAGCCCGGTGTCGTGCGGGTGGCCGATGCGCAGGGAGCGCCCCCGACGATTCCCTTCTGGCTGGGAGAAGCCCCGTCTCGCACGCGCGAGCTTTCGGAGGCGGTCGGGCGCGTCCGCGTGGGCGGGCGGAGCACGGAATGGCTCGAGCGGGAGGTCGGGGTGTCCCGCCCGGCCGCGGTCGAGCTCGCGGAATACCTGAACGACGGGGAGCGCGCGTTGGGCGCGGTCCCGACGCCCACCTGCGTGGTCCTCGAGCGATTCTTCGATGAGTCGGGCGGGATGCAGCTTGTGATCCATGCGCCCTTCGGCGGACGGATCAATCGCGCCTGGGGACTCGCCCTCCGGAAGCGCTTCTGCCGCGGCTTCGGGTTCGAGCTTCAGGCCGCGGCCAACGACGAGGCGATCGTTCTCTCGCTGGGCCCGCAGCACAGCTTCCCGCTCGAGGAGGTCTTCCAGTATCTCCACCCCGACGTGGCAAAGGACCTGCTGGTCCAGGCCCTCCTCGACGCGCCGATGTTTGGCACCCGGTGGCGGTGGAACTTGGCCCGCGCCCTGCTCGTTCCACGAACGCAGAACGGCGGAAAGCGTGTCCCAACGCCGCTCTTGAGAATGCGCGCCGAGGACGAGCTCGTGAAGGCCTTCCCGCAGGCGCTCGCGTGCGGCGAGACACTCCCGCCCGGGGACCTTCCGGTGCCGTGGGAGCACCCGATGGTCCGTCAAACGATCGAAGACTGTCTGACCGAAGCGATGGACGTCGATGGATTCCTAGACGTGCTGCACCGGATTCGTGACGGCCGGATCCGCCGTGTCGCCGTGGACACGCGCGAGCCTTCGGTGTTCGCGCGCGGGATTCTGAACGTAATGCCCTACGGATTCCTCGACGACGCTCCACTAGAGGAGCGGCGGACCCAGGCGGTGACCGCACGGCGAAGGCTCGATCCGGAGACCGCCGACACGCTCGGGGCGCTCGATCCGGAGTCCGTGGCCCGCGTGCGCGAGCAGGCGTGGCCGCAACCTGAAAACGCCGAGGAAGTGCACGAGTCGCTCCTCTGGATGGGATATGTGACGCACGCGGAGGCCGCTGCCTCGGACTGGGTGACATGGCTCGAGGAGCTGCGCGACGCCGGGCGCGTCCTGGCGGTCCCGGGTTCCGACGGAGAGATGCGCTGGCGCGCCGTCGAGGCGCCGCAGGATGCGAAGTCGATCCTGCGCGGCCGTCTCGAGGCGCTCGGCCCGGTCGTGATCGGTGAGGGGACCCGGCAGGCGGCCGGGGTGTCGGAATCCGAGGAACACCTCCTCCTCCAGCTGGAAGCGGAGGGCTCGGTCCTTCGCTGCCGTCTCGAGGGACGCCAAGCCTGGTGCGATCGCCGGCTGCTCTCCCGAATTCACCGCGACACCCTCGAGCGCCTGCGCCGTGAAATCGAGCCTGTCACCGCGGCGGAGTTCTGGCGCTTTCTCGCCTGCTGGCAGCACGCCGGCGAGGGCTACCGGCTCGAAGGCCCGCGCGGCGTCATCGAGGTCGCGCGCCGGCTCGCCGGATTCGAGATCGCGGCCGCCGCGTGGGAATCGGAGGTGCTCCCGGCCCGGGTCACGGGATACCGGCAGGAGTGGCTCGACCAGGTCACCCTCTCCGGCGAGCTGGTCTGGGGCCGGCTCTGGGGCGTGGGAAACACCCCGGTCCGTTCCACGCCGGTCTGCCTTCTTCCTCGCGAGGACCTGGATTCCTGGCTCGCGCTGGCCGCGCCGAGCGTGGCCTCCGATGCGGCGGACCCGCGCGAGCCGCTCTCGAGCTACGCGGAGATCCTGCTCGATCTGCTCCGTTCGCGCGGCGCCTCGTTCACGCAGGAGCTTCAGCGCGAATCCGGGCTCCTCCCTTCCCACGTGGAGATGGGGCTGGCACAGCTGATCGGGCGCGGGGTCGTCACGTGCGATTCCTTCAGCGGCCTCCGCCGGCTGATCACGGCGCCGAGCCGCCGCCGCGGCGTCATGAGGCGGGCTGCGTTCGCGCCGGCCGGGCGATGGACGAGCTTCCGGGGCACCGAGGCAACCCGCGGGGAGGGCTTCGCTCGGGAGTCCCGGGCCCAACCGGCGTCCGATGCCGCGGTGGAGTTCGCCGCGCGCAGGCTCCTGGCCCGTTACGGCGTGATTTTCAGGCGGCTTCTCGATCGCGAACGAATTCCGGTTTCCTGGAGGGATCTCGTGCGTGTGTATCGGCTCTGGGAGCTTCGGGGCGAGGCGCGCGGGGGGCGGTTCGTCCAGCGTTTCGCGGGAGAGCAGTACGCCCTACCCGAGGCCGTCGAGCTGATGCGGCGGCTCCGCCGGACGAATCGCCCGGCCGGTCGGGGACTGCCACTCTCCGCGGCCGACCCCCTCAACCTCGCCGGCATCCTGACCCCGGAGACTCGCATCCCGCCGCAAGCGCGCCACCGGGTGCTCGTGGCTTGATCGGGCTTACCGTCCGTTCAGCCGAGTGTTCGCGTACCGCTGGATCGACATGTGCCTCTTACACGTAAAGTAGGGGGGAACGAGCGGTCGCGTCTTTCCGGCGATGTCCTCGACATTGATGTAGCGGATCTTCTCGAAGCACTTCGGCTCGATCCCGCCGAGCACGGCACGCTCGTGGCCCTCGATGTCGACCTTCAAGCAGTCGATGGCGCCATGCCGCTCCAGCACGGGGCCGATGGCGTCCATCACATGGACGCGCCTCACCTGGATCGTCCGCCCGGTCTGGGCGCCGATGCTGCCGAGCCTCCCGGTCGGCTCGATGCCGAACTCGACCGTGCCCCGGGAGTCGGACACCGCCACCTGTTCCGGCTCGTAGCGGCTCTCGAGCCCGCTTAGGTTCAGCTTGAGGTGCTCGAAGTTGGCGGGAACCGGCTCGTAGAGGTAAACGCGGCTCCGCGGATTGCGGGTAAGCCAATAGAGGCACGAGAGCCCGATGTTGGCCCCGAAATCGACCACCGTCTCGAGCGGCCGCGGCGCGGCGTAGTCGTGCCGGCAGAAGATCGAATTCAGCGTCGACAGGTCCTCGTAGTGATACAGGTGGACCGTGCGCGGGCCGATCGGCGTCCGGATCACGACCGTGGTCGGATACCCGCCCTTCGAGAACAGCTCGCGATAGAAGATATCGAGCGGCCGGGTGTAGAGGAGAAGCATCCGCAGCGCCGCCGCGTAGGAATGCCCCTCGGTCAACCGCTGGAACAGGACGCTTCCGTCGCGCTTGCCGAGCTTCATGGAGCTCTCAACCGCCCTCCGCGAACGCGTGAATGAGTCGCGCCACGTGTCTGGCGTGCTTGAGGTACAGATCGAGGCGCAGGTTCTCGTCCGGCGCGTGGGCGCGGGTGTCCGGGTTTCCGAACCCCGCGGTCGCCACGGGGACGCCGAGCTCGTGGATGAACGCATGATTCGGACCCGAGCCCCCGACCATCGGCACCACCTGCATCGGCACACCGTACACCGGCTCGGCGGTCTTGGACACGAGCCGAATGAAGGGATCGTCCGGATCGGTGCGCCCGGCCGGATTCCCCCCGAGAAATTGGACGCGGACATCGGAGAAGCCCTCGGCGTCGAGGTGCGCTCGCAGCTGCTTGAGGACAAGATCCGGGGTCATGTCGGGCACGAGTCGGAAGTCGACCTTTGCCGACGCCCGCGCCGGAAGCACGGTCTTGGAGCCGGGGCCTTGATACCCCGCGGTGATCCCGCATAGGGTGCACGTCGGTTCGAAGACTTCCGCGATGCGCAGCTCCACACCCCCGGTCATGCCCCGCAAGAATTCCCTCACGCCGTATCGGGCGCGGTAGTCGTCGGCCATGTCGGGCGCTTCGGCCATCAGCTCGCGATCGCGCGCGGTCGGCGGTCGCACCGCGTCGTAGAAGCCGGGAATGCGCACATGCTCGTCCCTGCCCTTGAGGGTTCCAAGCGCCCAGGTGAGCCTCCACGCGGCATTCGGGAAGATCGAGCCCCCGATTCCGGAATGAACGTCACGCGTCGCGGTCTCTACGGACAGCTCGACGTAGCAAATACCGCGCAACCCCGCGAATTGAAGCGGTACGTCCCGATGATCCACGTACCCGAACTCCCAAAGGCACGCGTCGCCGGCGAGGCGCCCGCGGTTTCGCCGGACGAACTCGGGAAGATGGACGCTTCCGACCTCCTCTTCCCCCTCGACCACGAACTTGATCCGGCAGGGGAGCTCGTTCGCCGCGGAAAGCAATGCGTCGATCGCGAGCAGGCGTGCCGTCAAGTGGCCTTTGTCGTCGCTCACGCCGCGTCCGTACAGCCGCCCGTCCCGGAGAGTCGGAGTGAACGGGGGGTTCGTCCAGAGCTCGAGCGGCTCGGGTGGCTGCACGTCGTAGTGGTTGTAGATGAGCAACGTGCGTTCGCTCCGGCCGCCCCGCTCGGCAAGCACGACCGGATATCCGCCCGAGGGTGCCGTTTCCACTTCAAACCCGCGCGCGCGGAGCATCCCGGCCACGAGCCCGGCGCATTTCTCCATCCCGAGATTCTGGGCCGCGACGCTGGGTTGAGCGGCGTAGCGGCAGAGCTCGGACACGCTCTCATCCAGGTGTTTCTCCACGTAGAGATCGATCGCTGCGAAATTCTTCATCCGAGACCTCCAGGTAAGGCCGGAAGAGTATTCTAGCGCGCGGAACCTGCCGTCTCGGCGAGTCGCGAGCGGACAGCCTACACAAGTCTCTTGGAATGAAGGGGTTGACGCGGAAAGTTCGCGGTGTGCTGGAGTCAGCTAGCCCCGGCCGGCGAGGCGTCGGTCTTCCCGTGGCGCGCGAGGTAGCGCGCCTGTCGCGCTACGCGCCGGTCTCGACCGCGGCGAGCGTGCCTTCCCGGGCGGGCTCCACGTCGCAGCTCGCGACCCCGAAGGCGACCAGATAGCCGAGCGCATCGTCGCGGCGTCCGGTCCGGACGAGGGTGTCGAGGAGGTTCCCGATCATTTCTTTCCAATCGGGGTGATGCACCAGGGACCTTCGATCCTCGTCGCTTAGCGAGGCGAGGATCTCCTTCATCTGATCGGCCGCACGCGTGAACTCCGTGGCCGCGGCGGCCAGGTCACCCGACTTCGCGCAAATCTCGCCGATCAGGTCGGAGCCCCGGGCCGCCAGGGGGCGGTATCCCCGCTCGTTCGCCCGCCGCACAACCTCGGCGAGCTCCTCAAGGGAATCCGATCCAGTCCCCGCCCTGCAGCCGGCGCGCGCCGCCATCAAAGTGGCGTGGAGCTCCAAATGCGCCATCTTGGACCAACGCGCGATATCCCGCGCCTGCCGTGCCGAACGCTTCGCCTCCGCGTGGCTGCCGGCGCGGAGCTCCACTTCGGCCGATGCGAGAAGGGCGGTGACGAGGCTTGCGACGTGCCCCGTGGGCTCCCCGAGGGAAATCGCCTGCCGCGCGTGATCGCGGGCGGTGTCGAGATCTCCACGCTCGGACGCGATCAGCGCGCGCTTCGCGAAGAGAGCCGCCAGGAGGGTCGCCGCGTCCAGATCGGACGCAATCTGCTCCGATAGGCGGATCTCTACCTCGGCCCGGTCGAGCTGATGCAAGTCGATGTAGAGCTCCGCAAGGTTGTCATGGAGGATCGCCACCGACCGATTCTTCTGACGCAACGATGCCCGGATCTCGAGGCCCTCGCGATACGATCGCTCCGCGCTCGCGTAGTGGCCCTGCTCGAA
Organism: Candidatus Eisenbacteria bacterium; assembly: GCA_005893275.1. Classification (NCBI taxonomy): domain Bacteria; phylum Candidatus Eiseniibacteriota; species Candidatus Eiseniibacteriota bacterium. The sequence continues at coordinate 31,558 of VBOW01000016.1, forward strand.
GTGCAAGACCCCGAGATTATTGAGGCACGCACAAAGGTCCTCGGTATTCCCGAGCTCCCGGCACAGGGAGAGCGACGCCTCCCAATGGCGCTGGGCGCCGACGTGGTCCCCGCTTTGATGGTGAAGGTTGCCCAGGTGCCGGAGCGTGACGGCCTCGCCGCGGCGGTCCACGGCCTTGCGATAGAGCGCGAGCCCCTCGTTCAAATGGTCCTCGGCTTCCTGCGGCTCACCAAGCTGGTAATGGATGATCCCGAGGTTCTTGTGCGACTGGGCCAGCCCGGGCTCGTCGTGCAACCGCTCGCGGATGTCGAGACAGGTGCGGTGGCAGGCGAGCGCTTCTTCCAGATCGCCTCGGACGTAGTGGATCCCGCTCAGGTTGTTGAGCGCCGCGGCGTGAATTCTCTCATCTCCCCGCTTCTCCGCCAGGGCGATGGCTTCGCGCATGTGTTGCTCCGCCACCTCCATGTCGCCCTTGAAGAAATAGAGCTTCCCCAGCTCCCGGACCGCGGAATTCAGCCGAGCATCGTCCCCCGCGGCCCTCGCCTCCTCCGCGAGCGAGGCGTAGCGTCCGATCGCCTCTTCGTAGGTGCGCTGGGACTCGGCGGGATGTCCCAGGAGGTATTGCATTCTCCCGATGGCACGCACGATGTCGGCCTCCCGCCTCGCATCCGGGGCGGAGCGGGTAAGCTCCAGGGCGGCCTCGTAGCTCACGAGGGCGGCCCGGTATCGCCCTGCGGCGTATTCCTGGTCGCCGCGCCGCTGCCGGACTTCGGCAAGCTCCCTCACGCGCTCGACGGGCGGGTGGTGCGGGTGGAGATCGTGGAGCAGGCTCTCGGCGCGTTCCAGGTACCGGATGGCGTCCGCATGGGCGAAAAGCCGCGCCGCCGCGCTCGCGGAGAGCATCAGGTAAGGGAGCGCTTCCGATTTGAGCCCGGCCGCGAGCAGGTTGTGCGCGATGACCCCGGCGTGCTCCTCCGATGCGCCGAAGCTCTCCGCCAGGAATTGGCCAACCACGGTGTGGTATTCGATCCGCAGCTCCGGGGGAATGCTGTCGTAGAGGATTTCGCGGATCTTGGAATGATCGAAGTGATACTGGGGACCCGCCGCGTGGATCAGGTGGTGGATCTGCTCGAGAAACTGAAGCGTCTTGAGCAACGGCATGCGCTCGAGGCCCAATCCACGCAAAATCGTCCCGGAGTGAAAGATGTCCCCTTCGACCGCGCCCAATTCCAAGATTTCCCGCTCGCGGGGACCCAGGCGGCTCAGCCGCCGCATCACGACGTCGTAGACCTTCTCGGGGATGGAGATCTTGTCCGCGGTGGTCGCCAGGGTCCAGGTCCCGTCCCTCTTCGCGAGGATCTTCTCGGCGGTGAGCAGTTTCAAGATCTCCACCATGAAGAAAGGATTTCCCTCCGCCTCGCGGTAGAGAAGCGACCCGAACTCTTCCCCCCAATCGTTCCCCGGGTAGAGCCGAGCGAGCACCTCCATCACTTCCTCACGGCTCAAACGCGCGAGCTCGATCCGCTCGAAGCGATCCTCGCGGCCGAGCATCCGGAGCATGGTCTGAAGAGGGTGCTGGCGGCCGTCGGATTCCGAGATCGCTTCCTCGGGGCGGTACGTGCCGAGGAGAAACATCCGGCGCCCCGAGGCGCGGCGGGTGAGAAAATGGAAGAGGCGCACCGAGCCTTCGTCCGCCCACTGCAGATCCTCGAGCACGAGAACCAGCGGGCGCTCCTCGGAGATGAAGCAGATCACCTGATCCAGCACCTCCCACAGCTCTTCCTCGCTGGTCGGTCCGTTCGTGGCAAACGCGAAGCGTAGGAACCGGCTCAGAACGGGGATGGATCCCGCAATCCTCGGCGCGCGGTCGAAGAGGAATCTCTGGAGGGACTGAGCGGAATCCACGCCGCGCAGGGCGAAGTACTGTTTGATCGCCTCGGCGAACAGCTGATACGAGCTGGCGCTCCCGCCGAAGAGAGAAGAAGCGACCAGGACTCGGGTCCCTTCGCGACGACAGTGTCGGCAGAACTCGTCGACGAGGCGGCTCTTCCCGATCCCCGCCTCGCCCGCGACGCATACCGCGGCCCCTTCCCCGACCCGCACCTCCTGATGAAGCGCCTTCAGACGCTCCATCGGACGCTCGCGACCGACCATCGGCGCCAGGAACCGCTCGCGCCGGGCGGAGACGACCTCACGGGTCGCCACAAGATCCAGCTCCTCGTGGACCCCGGCGCGCCGGCGGCGATCGTGCTCGCGGAAGCGGGCGAGATCCTCGGCCATCTCTTCAGCGCTTTGGTAGCGCTCCCGGGGATTCTTCATCATCGCCTTGAAGACGATGTGCTCCAGGTCCGCGGGAACTTCGGGCATAAGCTCCCGAATCGTGATCGGGTCCTCGTGCAGGATCGCGTGCGCCACCGCGACGGACTGGTCCCCCACGAACGGCAGGCGGCCGGTGAGGAGCTCGTACATGACGACGCCGAGGGAGAAGAGGTCGGATCTCCCGTCCACTTCCTGCCCCACGATCTGCTGCGGCGACATGTAGGACGCCGTTCCCAGGATCGCGTCGCTGCGCGTCATCGTGCTGCCGCCGATGATCTTCGCGAGCCCGAAATCCATGACCTTGATGCGTCCTTCGGGGGTGCGCTTGATGTTCGCGCCCTTGATGTCGCGGTGGACGATTCCCTTGGCGTGGGCCTCGCGGAGCGCTCCCAGGATCTGGAGGCTCATTTCGAGAACCTCGTTCCACGAAAGCGGTCCGCTCGCGACCAGCTCGCGGAGGGTGGCGCCGGGCACGTATTCCATCGCGAGGAACATCTCGTTCCCTTCCGTGCCGACTTCGAAGAGGACCGCGGCGTTGGGATGGCTGAGGGTGGCTGCCGCGCGTCCTTCGTTGAGGAAGCGTCGGCGCGCTTCCGGATCCTGGGACAGCTCGGGGGGAAGGAACTTGAGGGCGGCGCGGCGTTGGAGGAGATCGTCCGTGGCAAGGTAGACGACTCCCATCCCACCTTGCCCCAGCGTGGACTCGATTTTGTAATGCGATACGTGCGGCGGGCGGGGCTCCATCGGTCCAAACCTCAATCGGGTGACGAGCGGACGCGTTCGTAGAGCCGACGGCGCGGAGTATAGCGGTTCCGGTCCCGCATTTCCAGACGAAGGTACGGGCCGGGTGGCGGCCCGGCGATCCGTTTACGAAGCGGCCGCGGCGTGCTCCCGAGCCCCCGTCTGTTCCGGCCGGTCCCCCTCGGCGGCCTTCCGGCCGCCCCATCGGCGTTGGAAGGCGTCGAGGTAGGTGTAAATCACCGGGGTCACGTAGAGCGTCACGAGCTGGGAGAAGGCCAAACCGCCGACCACCGCGATCCCCAGCGGCCGGCGCGCCTCGGAGCCGGAGCCGAAGCCGATCGCGATCGGAAGCGTCCCCATCAGCGCCGCCATCGTGGTCATCATGATGGGACGGAAGCGGATCAGGCACGCCTCGACGATCGCCTCGCGCGCCGGCTTGCCCTCCCTTCGCTCGGCGTCGAGCGCGAAGTCGATCATCATGATCGCGTTCTTCTTCACGAGCCCCACGAGCATGATGATCCCGACGAACGCGTAGATGCTCAGCTCCGTGCGGAACAGCAGCAAGGTGAGCAGGGCGCCGAAGCCCGCAAACGGGAGCCCCGAGAGAATCGTGAGGGGGTGGATGAAGCTTTCGTAGAGAATGCCCAGCACGAGGTAGATGACGAGCACGGCCACGGCCAGCAGCACGAGAAGCCCCTTCTGGCTCGACTGGAACACCTGGGCGGTCCCGAAGAAGCTCGTCGTGATGCTCGAAGGCAGCGTCGCGCGCGCGACGCGTTGCACTTCGTCCACCGCGTCACCGAGCGAAGTGCCGGGCCGGAGATTGAAGGAAATCGTGACGGCCGGAATCTGACCCATGTGCGCCACGCTGAGCGGACCCACCCCCGGGGAAAGCCGGGCGACGGCGCCAAGCGGCACCAGGGAGCCGTTGCTTGTGCCAATGTAGAGGTTCTGCAAGGCCGAGATGTCGCGCTGGAACTCCGGACGAAGCTCCATGATCACCCAGTACTGGTCGGTCGAAGTGAAGATGGTCGAGACCTGCCGCGATCCGAATGCATCGTACAGCGTCTCTTCGATCTGCTGCGCGCTCACGCCCAGCGCCGCGGCGCGGTCGCGGTCGATCTCCACGCTCACCTGAGGGTTCGCGATCTGCAGATCGCTGGTCACATCCTGCAGGCTGGGTAAATCTTTAAGTCGATCGACGAGATCGTTGACGCCGCTGTAGAGCGTCGCCAGGTCCGTGCTCTGGAGCGTGAACTGGTACTGGCTCTTCGCCAGCCGACCGCCGACGTTGATCACCGGAGGGTTCTGAAGGAAGACCCGGATTCCCGGAACGCGGGCGAGCTGGGGCTGAAGCTCCCGGATGATTTCGTCCGCCGAGCGGTCCCGCTCGGCGCGCGGCTTCAGCCGGATGATGATGCGCCCCTGGTTCGAGGAAGAAACCCCTCCCCCCGAGCCCACCGAGGAGGTGAATGACTCCGCATTCGGATCCCGCCCGATGATCGCCGCGACCGCTCGCTGATGTTGCACCATCGACTCGAACGACGTGCCCTCCGCCGTCTCCGTGCTCGCGATCAAACGCCCCGTGTCCTCGCTCGGAATGAATCCTTTCGGCACGAGCCGGAAGAGCACGAAGGTGCCGATGAGAATGCCGAGCGAAAAAACCATCGTGGCGCGGCGGTGGCGCATGACCCAGGCCAGGGTCCGGGCGTAGAAGGCGAGCGCGCGCTCGTAGAGATGCTCCACGGCCCGATACGCGCGGCCGTGCTCGCGGACAGGGTCGAGCTTGAGGAAGCGGCTGCAAAGCATCGGCGTGAGGGTCAGCGAGACGAGTCCCGAGACCAGGATGGCCGCGCTGATGGTCACCGCGAACTCGTGGAAGAGCCTTCCCAGGAGGCCCCCCATCAGGAGCACGGGGATGAACACCGCCACCAGGGAAAGCGTCATCGACACGATGGTGAAGCCGATCTCCCTGGAGCCGTCGAGAGCCGCGCGGAGGGCGCCCTTGCCCTGCTCCATGTGGCGATGGATGTTCTCGAGCATGACGATGGCATCGTCCACGACGAATCCGACCGAGAGCGTGAGCGCCATCAGGGACAGATTGTCGAGGCTGTAGCCCACCTGATGCATCACGGCGAACGTGCCGACAACCGAGAGCGGCAGGGAGAGGCTCGGGATGATCGTCGCCGGAACATTGCGCAGGAACAGGAAGATCACCATCACGACCAGCGCCAGCGTGAGAAGCAACGTGAACTGAACGTCCAGCACCGATCGGCGGATCGAAACCGATCTGTCGTAGAGGGTATGGACCTCGACGGAGGCGGGAAGCTGGGCCCGCTCCCGCTCGACCAGCCTTTGCACCGCGCCCGCCACCTCCACCGTGTTGACTCCGGGCTGGCGTTGCACGGCGAGGGTGATGCTCCGCTGGTCCTGATACCAGCTCGCGACCCTGTTGTTCTGCACGTCGTCGAGCACGTCTCCGAGATCGCGCAGCCGGACCGGCGCGCCGTCCTTGGTCGCCACGACCAGGCTCCCGAACTCCCGGGCGTTCCTCAGCTGGCCGCTCGCCATCACCGTGGCGGTCCGGGTGGGGCCGTACAAGATACCCGTCGGAAGGTTCACATTCGCCGACTGGACCGCGTCGCTCACGGCGCCGATCGGGATCCCTCTCGAAGCAAGTGCCCGCGGGTCCAGGCGGATCCGGACCGCGTACTTCTGCGAGCCGAACACGGACACCTGCGCCACCCCCTGGACCATCGAGATATGCTGCGCGAGCACGTTCTCCGCGTATTCATCCAGCTGGGACAGCGAGAGCAGCTTCGAGGTCACCACGAGAAAGAGGATCGGCTGGTCGGCGGGATTGACCTTTTGATACGAGGGCGGCGTGATCCCCGTGGGGAGCGCGCGGAGGGTTTTTGCGATCGCGGCCTGGACGTCCTGGGCGGCCGCGTCGATATTCCGCTCGAGCGCGAACTGGAGGGTGATCGATGTGCTCCCCTGCGCGCTCGACGAGGTCATGGCGTCGATGCCCGCGATCGTCGAGAACTGCTTCTCGAGCGGGGTCGCGACCGCCGATGCCATGGTCTCGGGGCTTGCGCCCGGCAGGCTCGCGTTCACGGAGATCGTCGGATAGTCCACGTTCGGCAGATCGCTCACCGGCAGCAGCCTGTATCCCACGATTCCGAAGATGAGCACGCCGGCCATGACCAGCGTCGTCATCACGGGGCGCTGGATGAACATTCCGGAGAGGTTCATCCGGGACTCCCGACGGATTTTCGGACCAGCACCTTGGCGCCGGGCGACAGCCTCATTTGCCCCTCGGTCACAACCGGCTCCCCCGCGCGAAGCCCGCGCGCGACGATCGCGAGCTCATCGACGGTGCGCTCGACTTCCACGGGACGAGGCGAGACGGTGGAGTCGGCGTTCACCACGTAGACATAGGATCCCTGCTGTCCCGAGGACACGGCCAGCGCCGGAACCACCACGGCGCGCGGCGCGACGTAGAGAACGAGCCGGACGTCGACGAACTGGCCTGGGACGAGGCGGCCGTCCCGGTTCGGGAATTCCCCCTTGAGGAGAAGGGTGCCGCTCGCCGGGTCGACCGTGTTGTCCACGAAGACCAGCTTCCCTTGGAGCGTCGTGCCGCCGCTGTCGGGCTGGACCAGGACTCGAGGATTCGAGCGGCGGTAGCGCTGGAGCAGCGGCACATCCCGCTCGGCCACCTTGAATGCAACCCGCACGGGATACGGCTGAATGATCGTCACCAGGGGGTCGCTCGTGGAGGCCCGGACGTAGTCTCCGACGTGCACCAGGAGCCGTCCCGTCCGCCCGGAGATCGGCGCCCGAATCGCCGCGTACTCGAGATTCAATCGAGCGGTGTTCGCGGCGGCCGAGTCGGCGCGCACGGTCGCGGCAAGGGCCTCGGCGTTCCCCCGCGTCTGGTCCCACTCCGACTGCGAGAGGATGTTCTGCTCGAAAAGCGTCTGCGACCGCCCGGCTTCGCTGCGCGCGGTCTCCGCCTGGGCGCGATCGCGCGCGAGCGCGGCCAGCGCCTGATCCCAGGCTTCCTGGAAAGGGCGTGGGTCGAGCTGAAACAGCACCTGCCCCTCTCGGACGTTGTCTCCCTCGCGGAACGCGACACGGGTCACGACCCCGCCCACCTGGGAGCCGATCGCCGCCGTCTGAAGGGCCTCGACGGTTCCGGTCGCCTCGAGGGCGAACGGCATATCGCGCTCGACGGCGCTTGCCAGGCTGACCGCGATCCGCGGATTCCGTTGGGCGTCCTTCTCGCCACAGCCGGCCGAAACCAGCACGAGAACGAGGCACGCGAAGGACCGCCAGGAAGGAGGCCGCGCGGGATCCCGCATGGTCAGATCGCGACCTTTCTCAGGCGCAGGGCATTCCCGATGACCGAGACCGAGCTCAGGCTCATCGCGGCGGCGGCAATCACCGGACTCAAGAGCAGACCGAACGCCGGATACAGGGCTCCCGCCGCGATGGGAACGCCGATGATGTTGTAGACGAACGCGAAAAAGAGATTTTGCCGGATGTTGTCCATCGTTCGCCGGCTCAGCCGCCGCGCGCGGGCGATCCCGCGCAGATCTCCCTTGATGAGGGTGACGGAGGCGCTCTCCATCGCCACGTCGGTTCCGGTGCCCATCGCGATCCCGACGTCCGCCTGCGCCAGAGCCGGCGCGTCGTTGATTCCGTCCCCCGCCATCGCGACCACGCGGCCCTCGGCTTGGAGACTCCTCACGATCTCGATCTTCCGGTCGGGGAGCACTTCGGCGATGACCTCATCGATTCCGAGCGCGCTGGCCACCGCCTGTGCGGTCGTGCGGCCGTCTCCCGTCGCCATGATCACGCGGATTCCTTCCTTACGGAGCGCCCGGACCGCTTCGGGCGCGCCCTGCTTGATCGGATCCGCGATCCCCACCAGCCCGGCGAGCGCCCCGTCGACGGCCACGAACATCACCGTCTGCCCCTCCCCGCGAAGCGCCTCCGCGGCCGCGCTCCAGGGTGTGACGTCCGCCCCCGTCTCATCCATGAGCGCGCGGTTGCCGAGAGCGACCTTGCGGCCGCCGACATATCCCCGGACGCCCTTCCCCGGAATCCCCTCGAACCCGCTCGCCTCGGCGGGCGTGATGCCCCGCTCGTTCGCGCCCAGGAGGATTGCGGCCGCCAGGGGATGCTCGCTCCCGCGCTCCAGGGTCGACGCCAGGCGCAGCAGCTCGGAATCGTCGACGGGGGGGAGCGCCTTCACGGTGACGAGCCGTGGCTTGCCCTCGGTGAGCGTACCGGTCTTGTCGATCACGAGCGTATCGACCCGGCCCATGAGCTGGATGGCCTCGGCGTTTCGAAACAGGATGCCCATCGCGGCCCCCCTCCCGGCCGCCACCATGATGGACATCGGCGTCGCCAGCCCCAGGGCGCACGGGCAGGCAATGATGAGCACGGCGACTGCGTTGACGATCGCGTGCGTCATGCGTGGCTCGGGACCGAGCAGGGCCCAGACCCCGAACGTGGCCGCGGCGATCCCGATCACGACCGGCACGAAGTACGCGGAGACCAGGTCCGCGAGCCCCTGGATGGGCGCCCGGCTACGCTGGGCCTCCGCCACCATCGCGACGATGCGCGCGAGCAGCGTCTCGCTGCCGACTCTTTCCGCGCGCATGACGAACGTCCCGGTCCGGTTGATCGTGGCGCCGATCACGCGGTCGCCAGGGTGCTTCTCCACCGGGATCGCTTCCCCCGAAACCATGGACTCATCCACGGCGCTCGCGCCTTCGAGCACGACACCGTCGACGGGAACTTTCTCCCCCGGGCGGACGCGGAGACGGTCCCCCATGCGCACGACTTCGAGGGGCACGTCCTCCTCGATGCCCCCCTCCGCGACACGCCGGGCCGTTGCCGGGGCGAGGTCGAGGAGCTTGCGGATCGCCACGCGGGTCCGCCGCCGCGCGCGAAGCTCCAGCACCTGGCCGAGCAGAACGAGGGCGACGATAGCCCCCGCCGCTTCGAAATAGACACCGACCTCGCCGGAGGCGTCACGGAATGATGAGGGGAACATCCCCGGAACCAGCGCGGCCACGACGCTGTAGGCATACGCCGCGAGCACCCCCATTCCGATCAGCGTGAACATGTTGAGGCTCTTGTTCTTGATCGAGTCGATCGCCCGGGCGTAGAAGGGCCACGCGGCCCACGTGCAGATCGGGGTCGCCAGCACGAGCTCGAACAGCGTGCGCGCGCGCATGGGCATCAGGCGACCGCGCGCCGCCTCCCCGAGCATCTCTTCCATGGCGAGGAGGAGGAGCGGCAGCGCCAGCGCGACCGCGATCCAGAACCGGCGCGACATGTCGCGGAGCTCGGAATCGTCTTCCACGCCGTCCGGCCCCATCGGCTCGAGCGCCATTCCACAAATGGGGCAGGCGCCCGGGCGATCGCGGACGATCTGGGGATGCATGGGGCAGGTCCAACCGCCCGCCCGCGACGAGGGGGCGGGCGAGGGGCCGGTCAGGCGAAGTTTGGGGGCGGGATGCGTCGACGAATAGGCTTCCGGAGATGCCCGGAACGCCTCGAGGCAGTGCGCGCCGCAGAAATGAAACGTCCGGCCACCGTGCGTCGTCGAATACGGCGAGCCGGGCGGGACCCGCATGCCGCAAACGACGTCCACCGTTTCTCCGGGTGCCGACACCTGGTTCACGAAACCCTCCCTCCCGCTTCGGCCCGCCGTCGCGGCAGCTCGACCGTGATCGCGAGGCCACGGGGCCCATTTCCTTGGGCGCGCACGGTTCCTCCGTGCCGCTCGACGATCTCCCTGACGATCGCGAGTCCCAGACCGGAGCCCCCGTGATCGGGCGCCGGTCCGCCGCCCGACCCCGCACCTCGATAGAACCGCTTGAAGACGAGCGGAAGCTCCGCGGCCGGAATCCCGGGTCCATTGTCCCCCACCACGAGAAGGAATCGCTCGCCTTTCCCGGCCGCGAGGTCGAGCTGGACCGAGCCTCCTTCGGGGACGTAGCGGAGCGCGTTCACGAGCAGGTTCTCGAGCACCTGTTCCATGCGGTGCCCGTCGGCGTCGATCCACGCCTCGTCCACGGACTGATGCCACGAGAGGCTCAGACCGGCCCGCCGAAATCGTGGCTCGAATCGTTCGATCGTATTGCGGCAGAGAGACGCCCAATCGAGCGGCTCTTTGGAAAGCGGAGCCGCCCCGGCCTCGAGTCGCGCGAGCTCGAAGAGATCCCGGATCAAGAGATCCATCCGCCGCGACTCATCCAAGAGACCGCGCACGTATTGCGTGCGCTCTTCCTGCGAGACCGGCACCCGCGGGTCGAGCAGCGTCTCAGCATACCCCCGGATCGAGGTGAGGGGCGTGGCCAGCTCGTGCGTGATATCGGCGAAGAGCTGCCGCCGTTCGAGCTCGGTCGCTTCGATTTGGGCGCGGGCGACCGCGAGCCGCTCCGTCATGCGGTTGAGCTGCTGCGCGAGCCTCCCGATCTCGTCGCCGCTCCTGTCCGCGAGCCGGACCGTGAGGTCCCCTTCGGCGACCCTCGTGGCGAGAAGCTCCATGGCGCGCAGGCGGCGAACCAGCAGGCGGACCAGCACGAGCCCTCCAAACGCCGACACCACGATCGCGATGGGAAAGAGGAGAATGGAATTTTGCGATCCGACGATTCCCATCGCCCCGCGCGGCCGGGTCCGGCGCACCACCTGGACCTCCCCGAGCACGGTGGGGCCCCGCATCACCCCCCGGCGCGCGACGACCTCGAGGGGACCCCTCGGGTCCGGTCGGGCCGGCGGGAACGAGGAGGAGTCGCGACCCGAGCGATCGGCGAGGGCGTGCGCGATGAATCGCCACGGAGGCGCGCTGGCGACGCTCCCGTCGCTTCCCCGGAACACGATCCACGCCGGCCTCACGGCTTCGCGGTGGCGCTCGAGCAGCGAATCGAGATCCGCCCCCGTTGCCAGGTTTGGACCCGTCGCGATGGCGCCCGCCACGGCCGAGGCGGCGAGCTCCGCCCGCGCTCTGGCCTCTCTCGCCTCGAGAGGCTGAAGCACGGCGGTCGCCACCAGGGCCTGGAGCAGGGTTCCCACAACCGTCGTGAGCAGGAAGATCGCCGCGATCGTCCAGAACAGGCTCCTCCCGCGCCCGAATCCCTTCACGGGGACGGCTCCGCGAATCGATATCCCGCGCCCCAGACTGTTTGGAGATAGCTCGGGTTCGAGGGGTTCTTCTCGAGCTTGCGGCGAACCCGACTGACCAGGCTGTCGATCGATCGGTCATCCACGACGCGGTCGCTTCCCCAGACCTGCTCCATCAAAGCTTCCCGGCTGAACACCCGCCCGGGGCGCGACGCGAGGAAATAGAGCAGATCGAACTCGAGGGTCGTGAGCGGCACCGGCTCTCCCTCGCGCTCCACCGCCCGCCGGGCCGGATCGACTCGAAGGGCTCCGATCTCGAGAATCCGATCGGCGAGGGTCCCGCTCGAGCGGCGCAGAAGCGCCCGGACCCGGGCCGTGAGCTCCCCCGTGCTGAACGGCTTCGTAACGTAATCGTCCGCGCCGAGCTCGAGCCCGAGAAGTTTGTCCCCCTCGCCCGAGCGCGCGGTGACCATGAGGATCGGGACGTCGCTGTCCTTTCGGATCCGCCGGGTCACCTCGAGCCCGTCCATGCCGGCCAGGCCCAGATCCAGGACCACGAGCGCCGGCTTCAGGCGCGCGAACTCCGCGAGCGCCCGACCACCGTCGGCGGCCTGGTGACACTCGTAGCCTGCCGCTTCGAGATTCTTCGCGATCAGGTCCGCGATTCGGGCGTCGTCTTCGACGACGAGGATTCTTGGATTCGCCACCGTCTTCGCTCCAGGGGCTTCGGGTCCGGACGCCGTGGGCATCGCACATCCTACTGTACGCGTAAAGTTTTGCAGAGATGTGGCGCGAGCGTGCCCATTTATGGCCTCGGGTTGTCCGAGAAAATGCCAATCGAGCGCCACATCTCTGCCATAACCCCGGCGTATCTTCTCCGTAGATGAGCGGCCCGTGGCCCGGGAGGTTCCAGGTCGCGCGAAACGCGGAGCCGGATGCGCGGGTCTCTGTCCTAACAGCTTTGGCGGCACGGAGGTTCAAATGGTTCGCCGGATCATGGGTCCCTTGCTTGTGATCGCGCTCGGTTCTGCGTTCGGTGGGGCGGCCGCGGAGCCGCGTCCCATCTCACTCGAAGAGGCGGTCGCGCTCGCGCAGCGCAACGCGCCGCAAGCGGTCCAGGCACGGGGTCAGTCGCGCAGCGCCGCGGCCGGAGTCCGCGCGGCCTACTCCGCGTTCCTCCCGAGCGTGAGCCTCACGGCCGGAGCCACGCGCCAGTTCGTCTCCGGCGGCCGAACGCGGATTGAAAACGGGCAAGTGATCACGCTCCCATCGGACCCGTGGTCCTCGAGCGTCGGCCTCGGAGCGAACGTGGATCTATTCACGGGGGGCCAGCGCTTCTTTGATTTGCGGCAGGCCCAGGCGATTCAGATCGCCGCCGAAGGGAACGAGACGATGCAGCAATACGACGCGGCCCTCGCCGCGAAGCAACAGTTCTTCAACGTGCTCGCTGCTCGTGAGTCGCAAGGAGCGGCGGCCGCCCAGCTCGAGCAGGCCGAGCAGCAAAGGAAGAGCGCCATCGCACGGACCCTGGCCAGGGTGGCGACCCGCTCGGATTCGCTTCGGGCGGAGATCCAGTATCGGACCGCGCAGCTCGCGGTGACCGACGCGCAGAACGGGCTCGAATCGGCGAACGCCTCCTTGGCGCGGGTCGTGGGGTCTCCGCAGCCGGTCACCGCCGTGCAGGTCGACTCTCTCGAGCACCCCGGCTTGGCAATCGACGAGACGTCGCTGCGCCAGCTGGCGGAGAACGGTCCGGCCGTGCGGCAGGCAAAAGCCGGGCTGGACGCCGCGAAGGCCGCGCAGCGTAGCGCTTGGACCGATTACCTCCCCTCCCTCGCCGCGAGCTACTCGCGCACCGGAAGCGGTACCGGAAACGCACCGGTTCTCGCGGGAAATGATTTCAGCTATTCGGGCGCGCTCCGATTCTCGGCATCCCTCCCGCTCTTCAATCAATGGCAGCGCGAGGAGCGGATCACCCAGGCCAAGGTCGCGCAGGAGAACGCCGAGGCGGCCCTGCGCGACGCGCGCCTCGCCGCGGTCGAGACCTTGACGCGGCAGCTCGGCGCGTTCCGGTCGGCCGGGGAACGCGTGGCGTCGCAGGCCGCTTCGGTGGCGGCCGCCGAAGAAGATCTCCGCGTGCAGCAACAGCGATACGCCGTCGGCGGATCGACCCTGCTCGACGTCCTGACTTCCCAGACGCAGCTGAACGAGGCGCGCCGGGACCTCATCCGGGCGCGTTACGACCAGCGCGTCGCGAAGGCGGAGCTCGAGGCGTTGGTGGGAAGGGAGCTGTAAGCCATGGCGAGCGTGGGCCGCGCCGAAAAACCCGTGGGTTTGCGCCGGGCCGCCCAGCGTCCCCTGGTCCTGGCGCTCGTCGCGCTGGCCTCGATCGCCGCGATCCTCCTGGTCCGCGGAGCGCGGCACCGGTCCGGCGCGCAGGAGGTCCTGGCCGTTCCCGTCGAGCGACGCGACATCGCGGTCACGATCGAAGCGACCGGGGCCGTCGAGCCGATCGATCTCGTTGAGGTGAAATCGAAAGCCTCCGGACAGATCGTCCGGATGCCCGTGCAGGTCGGCTCCACCGTCCGCAGAGGCGATTTGCTGGCGCAGATCGATCCCCGGGACGTCCAGAATCAGTACAGCCAGTCCCTGGCGGCCCTCGACGCGGCCCGAGCCAAGGCGGAAATCTCAGGGACGCAGAAGAAGCGTTCGGACGATCTCTTCGCGACACAGGTCATCACCGCCGAGGAGCACGAGAGCGCCATCCTCGATTACGCGAACGCCCAGGCCGCGCTCGTGAAGGCGGCGGCGGACCTCGATCTCGCGAAACAGCGCCGGGAAGATGCGACCGTGCGCGCCCCCATCGGAGGAACCATCCTGGACCAAGCCGTCTCCTCCGGACAGGTGATCTCGTCGGCCACCTCTTCCGCCAGTGGCGGAACCACGCTTCTCCATATGGCCGACTTGGCCAAGATACGCCTGCGCGCGTTGGTCGGGGAGACCGACATCGGAAGCGTGCGACCGGGGCAAACCGCCACGGTTACCGTCGACGCTTTCCCACAACGCACCTTCACGGGCCGGGTCGAAAAAATCGAGCCCCAGGCGGTCGTACAGCAATCGGTCACCATGTTCCCGGTGCTCATCTCCGTCTCGAACGAGAGCCGTCTGCTTCTGCCCGGGATGAACGGCGAGGTGTCGATGCTCGTCGACCAGCGGGAAAACGTCCCGGCGATCCCGGTCGACGCCGTCCGCGGCGCGCGCGAGATGCCGGTCGTCGCGGCCGCGCTCGGCTTGGATGCCGCCCGCGTTCGGGCGCAGGTCGACGAGCAGTTGAGGCCGCGGGCGGCCGGGCGGGCGACACGTTCCGGCGCCTCGGACTCGAGCCCCGGACGCGGGTTCCGGGCGGCCGCGCAGGGCACGCGCGCGGGCGGCGCGGGGCGCGCCAGCCGGGCGCAGGTTGCGTTCGTGAAGACCGCGGCCGGGCTTGAGCCCCGTGTCGTGCGGCTCGGGCTGAGCGATTTTGATTACGCCGAGGTCCTGGACGGGGTCGAAGCAGGAGAACAGGTCGTCCTCCTGGGGGTCGCCGAAGCCCAGGCGTCTAGGGCCGAAACCCAAAACCGGATCCGCCAGCGGCTCGGGAGTGGAGTGCCGGGCGTCCCGGGGACAGGCGGCGGGAGCGCCCGCGGCGGCGGTCCCGGCGGAGGCCGGGGCGGCCCCGGCGGGGGGCCTTAGGATGCGGATCGGCGAGACCATCACCGTCGCGCTCGAAGCGCTCCGCGCGAACAAGCTGCGCTCGTTTCTGACCATGCTCGGCATCGTGATCGGGGTGGGGGCGGTGATCGCCATGGTGGCGCTCGGTCGGGGGGCGCAGCAATCGGTTCGGGACCGCATCGCCTCCCTTGGAACCACGCTCCTGAGCGTGTTCCCGGCACAGGCGCGCGGCGCGGGCGGCGTCGCCTCCTCCAGCGAGCGCGCGCCGCTCGCGATCGACGACGCCAAAGCGATCGAGGACCGGTCCACGCTGGTGGCGGCGGTCCAACCGGAGATGTCGCGCTCGCTCCAGGTGCAGTACGAGAACCGGAACGTGAATACTTCGATTGTCGGAACGACCGCGAACTATCTCGAGGTCAGGAAGTTCGCGATCGAATCCGGGCGCATGTTCAGGGGCGCCGAGGACGCGGCGCGCAGGCGGGTCGCGGTGCTCGGGCAGCAGGTTCTCACCGATCTGGGGCTGGGATCAGGCGAGGCGCTGGTCGGCGCGGAGGTCCGGATCAACGGAATTCAATTCGAAGTCATCGGCGTGCTCGCGCCGAAAGGCCAGGGCGGGGGGTTCGCGAACCCCGACGACCAGGTCTTGGTCCCGATCCAGACGGCACGCTACCGGCTGATCGGGAACGACCGGCTTCGCTCCATCAGCGTCCTGGCCCCCTCGGAGGACGACATCCCGGTGACGATGGCGGAGGTCCAGAGGATCCTTCGGCGCGAGCACCGCCTGAGGCCGGGCCAGGATGACGACTTCGTGATCCGCAACCAGGCCGATTTCCTGACCACCCTGGGCGAAACCACCCGCGTGTTCACATATTTGCTCGCGGGGATCGCGGCGGTGAGTCTGCTCGTGGGCGGAATCGGAATCATGAACATCATGCTCGTTTCGGTGACGGAGCGGACCCGCGAGATCGGCATCCGAAAAGCGCTCGGCGCCACACAAAGAACCATCCTCCTCCAGTTCCTGATCGAGGCGGTGGTCCTCTGCCTCCTGGGCGGCACGATCGGAATCATCCTCGGAGCGGGCTCCGCGATGATCGCGCGGAGCGCGTTTCAATGGAGCACATCGGTGGGGGCCTCGTCGGTCGTGATCGCGTTCGTGTTCGCGGCCGCCGTGGGCATTCTCTTCGGGGTCTGGCCGGCCCGACGTGCGGCTTCGTTGGACGCGATGGAGTCGCTGCGCTACGAATGATCCCGGTCGCCCATGAGCTCTTTCACAATCCGTACCAGGTCCGCCATTTCGACCGGTTTCGCGACGTGCACGTCGAAGCCGGCCCGCAGAGCCCGGCTGGCATCCTCCGCGCCTGCGTAGGCGCTGAGGGCGACCGCGGGCGTCGTTCCGCCATGCTCGGCGGAAAGCGAGCGCAGTTTGCCGATCAGGTCATACCCGCTTTCGCCGGGCATCGCGATGTCGCTGATCAGCAAGTCGGGACGCCGGGAGGCGACCGCCGACAACGCGTCGCGGCAGGAGCTCACAGTGACAATGTCGGCTCCGCAGCGCGAGAGAACCATCGCGAGCAGCTCCCTCGAGTCGGGATCGTCCTCAACCAGGAGAATCCGCGTTCCACCGAGCGATTGAATGGAGTGGTCGTCGCCTTTCCCCGCCGGCTCCAAGCTCCCGGAATTCGTCCGACCCTCGATCCCGCGTAGCGCGGGCACCTCAGCGAGCGGCAACGTCACAACGAAAACGGCCCCGCCCTCCTCCACTCGATTCGAAGCCGAGACGGTCCCTCGATGGAGATCCACGATGTGCCTCACGATCGCGAGGCCCAACCCGAGACCTCCGTGCTTGCGGGTGCCCGAGGAGTCCCTCTGGCGGAAACGGTCGAATACGTAAGGGAGGAATTCCGGATCGATGCCGGGACCGTCGTCCTCCACTCGGATGGACGCGAAGAAACGCTCTTGCTCGAGGAAGACGGTGACGCGTCCGCCTTCGGGGCTGAACTTGATCGCGTTTGAAAGCAGATTCGAGGCAACCTGGTGAAGCCGATCCGGATCTCCTAGGACCGGTTTGGTCGGGTGCACAAGCTCCAGACTCAAGACGACGTTCTTGGTCTGAGCCATCGGCCTCATCGTGTCGATCGCGCCCTCGACGACCGTGACCAGGTTGACCGCATGGACTTTGAGCTCCAGCCGGCCGACGGCCATTCGGGAAATATCCAGGATGTCCGAGATCAGGTGGCTCTGGATCCTCACATTTCGGTTGATCGTTTCCACGGCCCGCGCCGTCGTCGCCGGATCGAGCTGCCCTTCCCGCAGTAAGTTCGCCCAGCCGGCGATGGCGTTGAGCGGGGTGCGGAGCTCATGCGAGAGCGTGGCGAGGAACTCGTCCTTGAGGCGGTTCGCCTCCTCGGCCTCGCGACGAGCGGCCTGCTCCCGAGCCAGCGAAGCCCGCGCGTTCTCCGCCCTCTTGTGCTCGGTGATGTCCTGGCCGGTCCCGATCATCCGTATGGGTTTCCCACGCCCGTCCGTGAGGACGCCTCCCTGATCCAGGAGGACCCGGACGCTGCCGTCCGGCCGAACGATCCGGTGCTCGAAGCTGAAGGCGTGTTTCTCGCGGACGGCGGTGGATACCACGGTGCGGGCGTGCTCGCGATCGTCGGGATGGACCCGCTCGAGAAATCCTTCATAGGTAGCGCCGAAGGTGGTCGGGTCGAGCCCGTAGATCGAGCAGAGCTCATCCGACCACCAGACGACGTTCCGGTCGATGTCCCATTCCCAACTCCCCATCCGCGCGGCCCTCTGAGCTTCGCGAAGACGCGCCTCGCTCTTCTCCAGTTTCTCCTGGGCCCGCGCACGCTTGGCGACCTGGCTATGAAGCTCCTGATTGGAGATCCAGAGCTGCCCCGTCCGCTCCAGAACCCGCTGCTCCAGCTCTTCGTTGAGGCGGCGCACGGAATTCTCGATCCGCCGGCGGCCGGTGACCGCAGCGCTCATCGCGAGGATCATGATCGAGACGACGGCCATGAAACCCTGGAGCAGGAGGAGCGACTCGTTCGGAGGTCTGCCGGAGAAGGGCCCGAACCCTTGGAGCGTGCCTAGGGTGGCGATCGTGGAGAGCAGGGCGATGGCCGTCGTGGACTCACGCGGTCCGAACCGAAAGGCGACCCAAACCAAAGGCGGGAGACAGAAATATTGCAGGGGGTAACGCGTATCTTCGAAGGGGGTCATGCCATGGAACACGAACAGCGCGAGCGCGGCCAGCGTGAACAAGAGCAAGCCCGCTTCCACGATCTGCCGCCGTGACCAGAGCGCCTTAGGCTTGAGCCACCACAGCACCGCGAGGGGCGCTACCACGAGCGCCCCCGACGCGTCTCCAAGCCACCAAGTCCACCAGATCACCCCGAAGTCCTTCCATGGCGCGAATCCTCCCAGAGAAAGCGTCGTGACGCCGATCGTAGCGCTCACCGCGGTGCTCACGATCCCCGCCAGGCCCGCGAACTTGAAGATATTATTTGGTTGCTCGAAGACGCGCCGACCACCGGCGAATCGCTGAACGAGATAGCTCCCGAGAAGCCCTTCCAGCGTGTTCCCGACGCCGATGCCGGCCGATGTCGCCGCGTTCCCCGCGGTCGTAAGGTTGGCCAAGAAAGCCCCGAGCAGGACGCCGGGCCAGACGCGGTAACCCAGGATGAGGAACGCCGCGAGCGCGATGCCGGTGGGGGGCCAAACCGCCGTAGCGCTCGCGTTCACGAACGCGAGGCTCAACCCGATCTTTCCCGCGATCAGGTAAACCACGGCGACCGCGAGGCTGGCCACGACGCCCTTGAGCAATCGGGGATTCGGCATTGGACGCAGGGGCTCCGGAACGAGATCGAGGGGGTGCGCGGAGGGGGAGCTTATGGAAGAACCGGGTCTGGCGCAACATCGCCGCCGGAATTCCAGGCGCCGAAGGGCGCGCCGCGGCGTGTGACTACGGAAACGGTGGGACCGTGACCCTGCGAATTATAGACCCCGGCGGGCAGCGCCCGTGTGACCCCTCTATAGCCCGGGAATGCGGCGCGCGAGGTGTCGATTCAGGTCCAGAGGCCGCTCCGAGCCGGGCGAATACTGCGCCTCGGGTGTGCGCTGCCCCACCGGGGAACTCGTTTCCGTGATGCTCTGGCGGGTTGGCGGGAGATTCGGGTGGCGCTCGGCCCCGGGGACCCTGAACACGCCGCACCCTTGAGGTCCGAACGGTCATTCATGATTCGCTCCTCCGTTGCTCGAGGGGCGACTGGTGAGTCGTCGAGCCAAGCCATCGAGGAATCGCTGCGTCCCGAGTCTGACACCTCGCGCCAACGCCACAGCGGCCCGGACCGGAACTTCCACCTCGTCAAGCAAGGTGTCCGAAAGGCAAGCCGTGCGCTCTCCGATCGATTCGAAGCGATCCACCGCGCGTCGCAGCCGTGGGACGACATCACGAATGGATCGCACGAGCTCGCCCGCATCGCGCGCAACGTTCCCGAGCTGATCGATCCACTGTCGGGTTTCCTCGGCGAGCTTGAAGAATTCGTCCGAGGTCCTTCGAAAATGCCGCATCTCCCGAATGACCGTAATCGCGATGGCAACCACCGCAATTGTTACAATTACAAAGCAAATCTGGAGAACCGTCGACATCGTTTGCCCCGACTTACCTGATGGGCTCCTGCACTTGAGGAGCGAAGCCGCGCGCCCTCCCGGTGCACGGCTCGCATTGAGCAACATCGGGGCCAGGAGAGCTGAAGAAAGAAAAGGGGCCCTCCATTAAGGGGAGAGGGTTGGGTGGGGAACCGCCCGGTCCCGGTCGGAAGGCCAGTGGAGGGCCCCTGGATACATTTTCACGCGAGCAAGGCCGGAGGATCGGACCGAAGACTCTGCCTTTTCGGTCTAGGTCCAGGTCTTTGACGTCCGGACCCCCAGCACCTGCTCGCTCGAAACCTCATGAGCGCTCGCCACGCTCGACCGCATCATCTGCCGGCAAGTTACGCAGCAATCGTGCCACCGGCGTTGAGACGTAACTCCGCTATTTGCAGTGCCTCACGTGTCGTCACAGGCATCAGGAGCTATGTACGGATTCCTACGCGCTTGTAGAAGCTACAAGGAGACGCCCGGCCTCGAACGTTTCCGGCGCAACGCGAGCCCTTGGAATGAGCCCGCATCGGTTCCGATCATGAGAGCCGAACACACCGTCTATTTGGTGTAAACTGGCCGTTCCCGGGGACCCGGAAGAAAAGAGAGATACGGCCATGGAAACCATTGTCGATTTGGAAGGGAGCTCTGCCGCAACGAAGGCCTTCGACAATGGCGGAGCCGGCTCACACCCTTCGCTTCCAGAGCGGGAAGGGTCGCTCGCGATTGCCCAAGTGGCTCCCCTCTACGAGTCCGTCCCTCCGAAACTTTATGGCGGCACCGAACGGATCGTCTCGTACCTGACGGAGGAGTTGGTATCGGCGGGGCATGATGTGACGCTCTTCGCGAGCGGCGATTCGAGGACCAAGGCGAGGCTGGTCCCCGTCCGCCCTCGGTCCCTGCGGCTTGACGAGCACCGCGCGGATCCGCTCGCTCACCATCTGCTCATGCTCGAACGGGTCGTGCAGGAGTCGCGTCGGTTCGACATCATCCACTTCCACTGCGACTATCTTCATTTCCCGCTCTCGCGGCGGCTCCCCGTTCCCAGCCTCACGACTCTCCACGGCCGTCTGGATCTTGCGGACCTGGTTCCTGTCTATCGCGAGTACTCGGACGCGCCTCTCGTGTCCGTTTCGGACGCTCAGCGGACACCGCTTCCATGGGCGAATTGGCAGGCCACGATTCACCACGGTCTTCCTTCAAGCTTCGGCGCCGCTCCATCCAAGCCCGGGACCTACCTCGCCTTTCTGGGACGAATCTCCCCCGAAAAGCGGGTCGATCGCGCGATCGAGATCGCCCGGCGGACCGGCATGGAGATCAAGATTGCCGCCAAGGTCGATGCGGCGGACCGCGTCTATTTCGACGAGGTGATCCGACCGCTCCTCACCGACCGGAGGGTCGAATTCCTGGGTGAAATAGGAGAAAACGAGAAGATCCCGTTCCTGAGCGAGGCCTATGCCCTGCTTTTCCCGATCGACTGGCCCGAGCCGTTCGGACTTGTGATGATCGAGGCCATGGCGTGCGGAACCCCGGTGATCGCCTACCGACGCGGCTCCGTTCCCGAGGTGATCGACGACGGCGTGACCGGGTACGTTGTGGGATCCATCGGCGAGGCTGTGAGGGCGGTGCAGCGAATCGGCGGCCTGAGCGGCGCTGCCTGCCGCTCCGTTTTCGAGCGGCGGTTTACTTCGAAGCGAATGGCCCAAGACTACGTGAAGACCTATCGGTCGCTGATCCGCCGGGCGGTCGGTCGCGCCTCGGGGCCGGCGCCTCGCTCGGTCGAGAGCAGCCGGGCGGCCTAGCGGCGAGCCTCTACACCGTCGCGGAGTAGTTGTTCAGGCGGTTATAGATTGTCTTCAGGCTGATGCCCAGGATCTCGGCGGCCTTCCTCTTGTCACCTCCGAAATGCTCGAGGGTGGCGAGGATGAAATGCCGCTCGATCTCCGCGAGCGACATCCCCACGCGCATCGCGTCGTGGGTGGAAGCCGCCGCCTGGGGTGCCGGCGCGGCGGGGCCGATCGGGAGGGCATCCATCTCGATAACATCCTCGCTCAGGATGAACGCCCGCCGGATCATGTTCTTGAGCTCCCGCACATTCCCCGGCCAGCTGTAGGCGGCAAGCCTCTGGAGAGCGGCGGCGCTGAATTTCTTGGAGGCGCCCTCCTCGCGGTTGATCTGAGCCAGAAAGTGCTCCGCCAGGAGAACGACGTCGTCGCTCCGGTCGCGCAAAGGCGGCAGCACGATCGGAAAAACATTCAGCCGGTAGAGAAGGTCCTCGCGGAACTTGCCTTCCTTGACGGCGATCTCGGGGGGCCGGTTGCTCGCGGCGATCACGCGAACGTCCACCGCGATCGGCTCATCCCCGCCGACGCGAATCAGGGTCCCGGTTTCCAGGACGCGCAGGAGCTTCACCTGGAGCTCGATCGGCATCTCCGTGATTTCGTCGAGGAAAAGCGTCCCGCGCGACACGCGCTCGAAGTATCCCCGATGGAGCTGTGTCGCCCCGGTGAAGCTGCCCCGCTCGTGGCCGAACAGCTCGCTCTCAATGAGGTTGGCCGGGACCGCGCCGCAATTGACGGGAAGGAAAGGCTGGCTGCGGCGGCGTCCGAGCTCGTGGATGGTGGCCGCCACTTCTTCCTTTCCAGTGCCGCTCTCGCCAACGAGGAGCACCGTTGCGTCCGTCGGGGCGACCTTGACGACCAGGTCGTAGACCTTCTGCATGATCGGGGAGTTCCCGATCAGCCGGCCAAAGCGTCCCAGCTCGCGCAGCTCCTCGCGCAAGCAGCCGATCTCTTGCTTGAGCGCCAGCGTGCGCGAGACGTTCGCCAGCGCGGTCTTGAGCCGACGAATATCGACCGGCTTGGTGAGGTAATCGAGCACCCCTACGCGGAGCGCCGCCACGGCGGAGTCCACCGACGCGTATCCGGTAATCAAGATGAACTCCGGGCGGGGCGTCGAGTTCATGTCTGGGAGCAGCTCGAGCCCTTTTCCGTCCGGGAGCATCAGATCGGCGAGCACGACATCGGGCCGCGTCTGCGCGAGCCGATCGCGGGCTTCCGCGAGAGTCGCGGCGGACAGCGTGGAGAAGCCCTCCTTCTCCACGAGCTCCATCATCGCCGAGAGGCTGTTGGCTTCATCGTCGACGATCAGCGCGATAGGCATGACGGTGCTCAGGCCCCGGCCGGGGCCAGAGGGAGCTGGATTTCCAAGCCCGCGGGGCCCCGCCGGCCGCGGGATCTCACTTTGATGCTGCCGCCGTGACGTTCCACCGCGCGCCGCGCCGCATAGAGACCCCGCTCGACGCCGAGGGCACGGCCCGGCTGGGGCGGGCCGCCCGAGCTGTCGAGAATCGCCGGTTGCGCTCCCGGCGCCGCGCCTGTCAGCGTGAACAGCGCCTTCCCGCGGCCGGCGGCGAGGGATATGCCCAATTCCCCGCCGTCCGGAAGTCCTTCGAGCGCCGTGAGGAGAATGTGGATCAGAGCGTGCTTGATCGAGTCTCGATTGCCGTCGACTACGACCGGCGCCTCGGGCAGGCTGAGAAGGACCTGCACTCTCGAGCGGCGGCAATAGGGGTCGAGAAACGAATGCAGGTCGCGGGCGGTATCGGCAAGGTCGAACCGCTCCCTCGAATCCTCGGTTACCCGCGTCTGGCCCAGCAGGCCATCCAGCATCCGCTCGAGCCGCCGAATTTCCGAGCCGATGACCTCCACGTAGCGCTCCTGGCGAAGGGACGCATCATCCTTGGATTTACCCTCGATGGTGTTGCGCAGGAGCTCCAAGTAGAGGATGACCGTGTGAAGAGGAGTTCGAATGTCGTGGGCGGTCACCGCCGACACCCGAGACAGGGCGCGCAGGTGGGCGGCGAGGCGCAAATCGGCTTCGAGCGCCCGCGTCGTCTCGTCGTCGGCCACCAAGTCCGGATCCAAGACGAACGGGGAACCTTCTAGCATGCCAGGATCCATGGGTCAGTGGCTATCGGGTTCGATGCGCCGAGATGCAGGCCGGGGGCCGTGTACGCTCCAGAGCGCGATCCATGCGCAGCCGGCCTAGGAAAAGAACGGACCGCAAACTCACCGTAACACTACGTACATTGTGAAGGTCCCCCCCAGCCGTTGCAAGCCTTGATATTGCCAGGCCTTGATATTGCTAGATGTACCTCACGATGACCGGCTGCCGGTTCGAGGCCGGGACCTATCGGCCTCTCCAAGTAACGGCGGCTTCATCCGTCAGCGGGGTCAAGGGGCTCCGGGACGTGGAGCTGTGATTGTAACAATTGGGGTTCGACGCGTTCGCCTAGGTTCACACCGCAAGGCGCAACAGGGAGTCGATCCATGGAAGTGTATCCCAACATCAACGAGGACGGGCGCGACGCGACGAACATCGCGCCCTTCGTTCTCGGGGTCGTGGTGGGAGCCGGAATCGCCTTGCTCTTGGCGCCCGCCCTGGGGAGAGACACGCGACGGCGTGTCGGCTCCACGGTTCGCCGCTGGAGCGACGGGGCTCGCCAGGCGGTGAAGCGGACACGGGACAGTCTGAACGAGCTCAAGAAGGATGCGCGGTCGGCGATCGACACGGGACGCGAGGAGTACCTGCGCAGCCGAATGACCCAAGAGGACCAGGGCGCGCGTACCTCTCACTCGCCGGGCCCCTGAATGCGGCCGGCATTGCGATGCTGCGAGCCACCCGGGGAGGGGCAGGGTCGCTCTTGTGACCGGCCCAAGAGAGGCGCCGGTCCGGGAAGGCGAGGGTTCCGACTCCCCTGCCCCCACCGTCGACCGCCGGCGTGGGCCATATGGAGGAGACCCCGGCCGTCGCAGGCGCGGGGGCGCCTCGCGCTGGCCCTCTGCGGTCAAGCTCGGTGAGAATGGCGACCGGATGGCGGGTGATCACGCGGCTCGCGGGGATCCGCAGAGTTGCCCGTCCCCGGTCGCCGATTTTTTGAGCCTCGCCCGCCCCAGCCCTCCGGCTGGGCGAGGGACTCCCTTCCGGACTCTGCCTTGACCTGGGGATCATGCTCCTTGATGAGCAGCCAGTTCTTCCCGCCGCTCTTGTCGGCCCGACCGCGGATCCTGATCAGGGCCCACCTCCCGCCGAGCTTCTCGCCGCGGAGGTCGAAGACGAGGTGCCCGCGCTTGAGCCCCTCGTGCGGGTCGCCCACCGGCGTCCACGCACCGCGATCCCAGATGTGCACGGATCCGGCGCCGTATTGCCCCTTCGGAATCGTCCCCTCGAAGGAGCCGTATTCGAGCGGATGGTCCTCCACCTGAACGGCGAGCCGCTTTTCCCCCGGATCGAGGCTCGGGCCCTTGGGGACAGCCCAACTCTTCAGCACACCGTCCAATTCCAGGCGGAAATCGTAATGCAGCCGGGACGCCTCGTGCTTCTGGATGACGAACAGAGGCCTTGGTGAGGGCCTGGCGGAGCCGCCGCGTGGTTCCGGTGTGAGGCGGAAATCCCGCTTGCGCCGGTAGGCACCGAGCGACACGGCCTAGGCGCTCTCTTTCTCGACCGACATGCGGCCTCGCATGGATCGGAACTCCATTCTCGGGAAACGGACAGGACCCTTCCGCGCCACGAGCAGAGGGCGCGCCAGCTCGGGTCGGTGCGGCGCTTCCGACCGAAATCAAGGGGGTTCGGGTCGCGCCCGGGACGTTCGCCCGCCTCGCGCCGGGAAGTAATTACAAGTCGAGGCTCCCTTTTCTTCATGGTCCGGGCGGGAGCACGCGTCGGTGAGCCCGCATGCTGTCAAGCTCCGGCGCACGCGCCGCCCGCAATTCTCGATGCGCTCGAGGATTAAGGGAGACCCCAGACAAACTCCGTAATCTCCTGGCATGAGACTTGTTGGGGCAAGTGGGTTTTAGGTGGAGGTCTGTGCCTATCGTTCTCGGCCCCGCAGAATGCACCGGCCCGCCTTGAGGGGAACGCCCATGACCGCTCGTGAGCTTATGAAACGCAAATTCGAAGTCATCCACGCAGACGCATCGCTCGAGGAGGTCGCTCGCAAGATGGAATCCAGCGGCATCGATCCCCTACCGGTGTGCAAGGACGGGCTCCTGGTCGGTCTGATCAGCCACCGGGAAATCGCGGTGCGGGCCGCCCCTGAGAGGCGTCGCACCGAGCCCATCCGGGTTTCCGACCTGATCGCGCCCGATATCCTGTTCTGCTTTGAGACCACCGAGGTGACCGAGGCGGCGAAGTTGATGAAGGAAAATCGAGTTCCGCTGCTGCCCGTGCTCAGCCGGAGCAAGAGGGTGGTGGGTGTCCTGGCCCTCAAGGACATTCCCGGCGAACGCAACGCCCCCCAGCATCGGTTCTAAGATTCTCTAGTTCAGAATGAGTCCCACACGGCGCCGGCCCACACCGCGCCGGCCCACCCGGCCGCGCGTGCGCTTCAGCGGTCCTGCGCGCGCTTCCCGAAGTGGCTGTGCCGGCGCGCCACCATGCGCGCCGATGGAGGCGTCGGGACCGGGGCCGGCATTTTTGTGACGAGGGTTCCCAGCAGGAGATCCGCGAGCGGGAGCAGCACATTGAGATTGCGGTTCATGTGGACGTGGTGAATGCGGTGGTGTCGCTTCAGGAACTGAAAGTATCTCGATCGTTCGATGAATTGGAGACGCGGCTTGTGCATGAAATAGTGAAGGCTCTCGTACCCGGCGTAGTAGGTCGCGAGGGTCACCCCGAACGACACGAGAAACGCCGCGTAGGGCAGCCGGACACCCAGGGCCGCGAGCGCCCAGGCCGCCAGCACCCAGGGAGCGGTGTTGATCGCGATGAGGATGGGACCTCCCCACCACTGGAAGTGAAGAGCTTCTTCCTGCTCTTCCTCCACCACGTGAAACGTATCGTCGAACTTGCATAACTGATGGTGAATGAGCGTATGCGTCGTGAAGCAGCCCTTCGGGAGCCAAGGACGGTGCAGCCAATAGCGATGAAACGCCCACTCGAAAAAGCTGGATTGAACGACGGAGACGAGACAGCCGGTGAGAATCGCGATGGCGAACAAATGGAACCCTCGGGTGAGATGGGAACTGTTACCCGGACTATCGGCCCTGCTGGGGGGAAACTCAAACGATTTCGAGCATTTCTGAGGGCCGGGCAAAATGCGAGCCCGCGTGGCTCAACCTCGGGTCGCGATGGCCGTTGCGAGCCGTTCCACATCGGCGACTTCATTGTAGATCTGGGCGGAAAGCCGCACCCATAGCCTGCCACGCCATGCGTGGAGCTGTACCTCGATCCGGTCCTCGAAGAGGAGCGCGTCGCGAAGCCGGGCGGCGTCCTCCTTCGTGTGTCCCATGCGCTCGGGAAGAGGGACCGTTGCCATCGAGCCGATCATCGACTCGATTGGATCGAAGCTCGTCCGCAGGCGCTCGCTCAAGAGGCGCGCGCCCTCCCAGGCGAGGCGGTGGTTGTAGGATCGAACCGCTTCGATGCCCAACTCCCGCATGAATGCGATCCCCTCGGGGGCGGCGAGATAGGCGGAAGGGTCCCGGGTCCCGACCCAATCGAACTCGGTCGCGAACCCTCTCCCGAGACCCCAGGAGATTACCGTCGGATGAAGGCCCTCCTGAAGTCCGGGGGCCGCCCATAGAAACGCGCAGCTGCGGGGAGCGTAGGCCCACTTGTGGAGATTGCCCACGTACCAGTCCGCACCGATGGCCGGGAGGTCGAGGGGAAGCATGCCGGGCGCGTGGGCGCCGTCGATCAGGACGGCCACCCCCTTGTTGTGGCAACGCGCGACAATCTCCGTGATCGGCAGGACCAGCGCGCTCTCCGACGTGATGTGGTCGACGATGGCCAGGCGCGTCCGGGAGCCGATCGCCCGAAGCATGGACTCGATGAACGCGTTCGGGCCGTGCGACGGATCCGGCAGCTCGACCGTGCGCACGAGCGCACGCCGCTCGTTCGCGTGGAACGCGACGGCATTCGCGATGGCCCCGTAGGCGTGGTCGGTGATGACGATCTCGTCCCCTTTCCCGAAGGGGAACGAACGGAGCACCGCGTTGACCCCGGTCGTCGCGTTGTCCACGAAGACAAGATCGTTCCCGCGCGCCCCCAGAAACGCGGCCACCCGATCCGCGGCCGCCCGCATCCGCGGCTCAGCCGCTCGTGGCACGCCGACCGCCACCGCGGAGAGCTCGCGTAGAAGAAACCGCGAGGGCTGTTTTTCGATCTCGTCCCGGATGGCCTGCTGTGCCGCGAGCACCCGGCGCGGCGGCGCTCCGACCGTCCCGTGATTCAGGTACGTGATGTCGGGGTCCAGGGACCAGTGATCCGCCATCGCATGGCCGAACCGGGTCACGTCATGTACCGGGAGGTGGATGGAACCGGTCCCTCGGTGCGGCTGCACGGTCGATCGAGCGGGGTCTCAGGCCGCCGATTCTAGCAGCGGCGTCGACCGAAGTCGCGTATTCTCCCCGGCATGCCATTCGCCTCGCTCGGGCTCTCGCCGCTCGTCGTCAAAGGGGTGCGGGCGGCGGGATACATCGAGCCCACGCCGATTCAGAGCAAGGCCATCCCGATCATTCTCGAGGGCAAGGACGTGATCGGCGCGGCCCAAACCGGAACCGGAAAGACGGCCGCGTTCGTCCTCCCCATCCTGACGCGACTGCTCGGCGGCCCCCGGCGCCTCCGGGCGCTCGTGCTGACGCCGACGAGGGAGCTCGCGGCTCAGGTGGAAACGAACGCGCGCGATTACGCGCGATTCACGGATCTTCGAGTCGGGGTCGTGTACGGCGGTGTTCCGATCCCGCCCCAGGAGAGGCTGCTGAAGCAGAGCGGTGTGGACTTTCTCGTCGCCACGCCCGGGAGGCTCCTGGACCTTCACGACCGCCTCGCGCTCCGCCTCGACTACATCGAAGTGCTGGTGCTCGACGAGGCGGACCGGATGGTGGACATGGGCTTCGCCCCCGACCTGAAGCGGATCCTCCGCCTCATGCCCCGCGAACGCCAGACCCTCATGTTCTCCGCCACGATGCCGCCGGACCTGAACCGGGTCGCGCAGGAGGCGCTCCGCCATCCGGCCCGCGTCGACCTGGCGCCGCCCACGAGGCCGGCCGCGGGAATCACGCAGGCGGTCTATCCGGTGCCGCGGCACTTGAAGACCGACCTCCTCGACTCCATGTTGTCGCGTTCAGAGCTGAGCAGCGTGATCGTGTTCGCGAGAACGAAGCACGGGGCCGACAAGCTCGCGAGGGACCTTCAACGTCGCGGCCATTCCGTGGCCACGCTCCACGGAAACCGGAGCCAGAGCCAGCGCGAGCGCGCCCTCGGAGACTTGAGGCGCGGGCGGGTGCAGGTCCTGGTCGCGACCGACATCGCATCCCGCGGCATCGACGTCGAGGGGATCACCCATGTCATCAACTACGACGTGCCGCACGCGCCCGAGGATTACGTTCACCGAATCGGACGGACGGGGCGCGTCGACGCGGTCGGGGATGCCTTCACGCTCATCGCGCCCGAGGAGCAGAAGCAGCTGACCGCGATCGAGCGCTTCCTAGGGCGCTCCGTGCCTCGAGTGATCCTCCCCGATTTCGATTACAAGCGGCGTCCTGCAGAACGGAGACCCGCCCCCGCCCATCCACACGGGCGAAACTCCCGGTCGGACGGTCCTCACCCAAGGGGGCGCCCGCATGGAGCCTCAGCAAGCGCGACCCAGACGCGTCCTCAGCCTGCGCCGCGGCCGACCGGGGCTGAGCAGCGAACCAGCCATGGCAGACGGCCCAGGAAATCCCACGGGATGGATCGACGCAACCGGGGACGTATCTGAACCGGTCCGCCGGAAGAGAGGGGAGGATTGCCGTGCCACGAGATTGGGTCACCCGGACACTCAGCCTGCAGGCGGCTGCTCTTCTCACGCTGATGGGCATCACGAGCAGTTGCGCTTCCGAGAAACGGGAAGATCCCGCGCCTCTGAAATCGGCGATCGAGGCCCTGAACGCGCGATTCTCCGAAGCTTTTTCGCATCGGGATCCCGCCGCGATCGGACAGCTCTACGCCGAGGACGCTCAGGCGCTCCCGCCGGGCGCCGCTCCGGTTGCGGGTCGGATCGCGATCCAGGAGCTTTGGAAAGAGGTGCTGGGTTCTCCGGTTGCGCGGGTTCAGCTGGAGACGGTCGAGGTCGACGGCAACCCGTCCACCGCGTGGGAGACCGGCCGCTACACCTTGATCGCAAAGGACGGGAGCACCATGGACGCCGGAAAGTACATCGTCGTATGGAAGCACGATGATGCCGGTTGGAAAATCTACCGGGACATGTGGAGCTCCAACAGCCCACCCCAGGCGCCCGCGCCTGGAGGGCCGTCCGCGGAGCGTCCCGCCAAGCGTTGAGCGTGACCAGAGCCTTCGTGTCTCAGCCGCACCGGTCGGGTTTCAGGGCCGCGATCTCGACCGTCGGCGCATGTCCAGAGACGATATCGGCAACGAGCTTCCCCGTGATCGGCCCCATGCTGACGCCCATCATGGCGTGGCCCGCGGCCACGATCAGGTTTCGCCACCGTCGCGTACGCCCGATATAGGGGAGGCCGTCCGGCGTGCACGGACGGAGCCCGCACCACGGCCGGCAGGGAACGAAGTCTTCGGGCAGAAACGCGGGAAGGTATCTCGAGAGCGAGCGGGTCATGCCGCGAATACGCGGCGGATTGATTCGAAGATCGTAGCCCGCCAGCTCCATGGTCCCCCCGACACGGAGCGACGATCCCATCGGCGTGACCGCCACCCTCGCCTCTTGCAGGATGAAGGAGCGCTGCGGCAGCTGGCGGGGCGAGTCCAGGGTCAGGCTGTAGCCCTTGCCCGGCTGCATCGGGATTCCCAAGCCTAGCTCGCGCGCGAGAAGGGGCGTCCAGGCGCCGGCCGACAGAACGAACTCGTCCCCCCCGATATCGCCCGCCTCGGTAACCGCGGCGTTCAGGGCGTCGCCTCGGCGCCGCCAGCCGCGCACCTCCGCCTTCCATAGGAAGGTGCCGCCCCGCTCCGCGACCAGTCGCGTCAGCATCGCCGCCAACCGCTGAGGCACGAGGTGGGCGTCGAGGGGATAGAAGACCCCGCCGAGGACGTCGAACGTGACTCCGGGTTCGAGCGCTGCGATCTCCCCAGCGCCGAGCACCTCGGCGGGCATGCCGAGCTCGCGCGATCTCGAAGCGAGCTCGGTCTCCTCCTCAAGCCCGCCCCGCGAGCGGACCAGCACGAGCAGGCCCTGGCACCGGAGCCCGAACTCGTTGTCGCTGCGCCCGGCCAGATCCTCGTAGAGCGAGCGGCTGGCCAGGTTCAGATCGCGCAGAAGCGGCCCCGCGCGGTGCGCACGGCTCCTTCTGGACGCGCGCCAGAATCGAACCCCCCATGCAACCAGACCCGGATCGAGGCGGGGATGAACGTAGAACGGGCTCTCCGGATCCCACATCCACTGGAGCGCCTTCCGCACCATCCCGGGAGCGGCCAACGGCAGGAAGTGGCTCGGGGAGATGAAGCCGGCGTTCCCGAGCGAGCAGCAGTCATGCTCAGGCGCTCCGCGCTCGAGAATCGTCACCCGGTGACCCTGGCCGAGCAGGTAGTAGGCCGAGGAGAGACCGATGATGCCGGCGCCGCAAATCACCACGTTCCGTCCGCGCGTCATCGCTGAAGCTCGGGAGGAGCCGCGACGAGTTGCCCGGCTTCAAGGGTCAGAACGGGACAGTAGAGGCCGAGACGTTCGCGTCGCCACCAGGCGCCGGTGGATCGGCGGGTGGCCGGATCCGTGAAGTGGTATCGGTAAACCACGGCGCGAATGTAGCGTGGCGGCGCGCCCGGGAACGGATTTCCCGCGAACAGCTTCAAGACCGGCGCCGAATTCCGTAGCAATCGGTCACACAGGCTCAGGAGCCACCCCTGATGCTGAAAGTCGCTCAGGGCGGCGAACCACATCTGCCAATCCAAGCGGGGCTGGTGGGGCGCGACGAACGCCGGCGTCCTCGTCGGCTCCCCCGGCTTGTATCGGAATTCATACACCTTCCAATCCGCTCCGTCGACGCTCCCCTCGATCAGAATTTCGGGACGCTCCTTCGTCATGATTGCGAAGAGGCCGTAATGATTCACGGTGCGAAACGGCGCGACCGCCTCGTACGCCCGCGGCAGGGGCCCGAGCCAGGCGGTGGGGGCGCCTATGGAATCAAGCAGCGGCACGAGGCTCAGAAGGAATAATCCCGCGAGCGCGGGCCGGAGAATCCACCGGGGCCAGCGGCCGGCGCGCGGTACCGAGCCTGGAGCCGGCACGAGCCGTGCGGTCAAGGCCCGGGGCCAGACCCCGTCGTCGAGGAGAAGGATACAGAGTGCCAACACGAGCCCATTGAAGAAGCCGTAGTTCCCGGTCAGGGCGATCAGAAGCTGGTGCCCCGCGATCAGCGCCGCGCCGGCGATGCGAATCCTCCGCGGCGCGAAAATCAGAAACGCCACGACCCCCTCCACGAGGAGCGTCGCACCGGTCGTCGCGCGCTGGACCCCGAGCGGCAGGTGGTGCGCGTACCAAGCGGTCCATGGGGGCAAAGGCTGCGTCTCGTAGTGGTAGGCCAATGCGGTGAGATTCCTCCACGCCGGATCGCCGCTCGCAAGTTTCACGGCCGCGGATGCAAAGAGCAGCCGGAAGAGCAACCAGCGCGAAAGCCGAAGGGCGCCTCGCTCGGGCGGCGGATCGATTCGCGGACGCGACCACCACGCGCGAGGGACGAGGAACATCGAGATGAACCCGATCTCGAGCAGCAATCCGTCCCACTGGAACCACAGGAACTCGCGGCACACCGTGGCGAGCGACAAATAGATCGCCCAAAGCCCCAACAGGCAGGGTATCGGGGCGAACCCGAGCCCGAGCCCGGCGGCAAGCGCGACGCCCCCCGCGCAGAGAGCGGTCAGAAACCCATCGCTCGAGCTGAGCCAACACAGGGTCGGAGCCAGCAAGTATCGGCTGGCTCCGAGGCTTTCCGCCTGAGCGAGAGCGCGCATGAACGTGCCTGCGGGCAGGATTCCCCCGCTCCCGACCAGGCCCTGGATCTGCGTCCAAAGCGAGATGATCGCGACCCCGTAGACGATCGCGAGCAGCCGGATGAATAACCAGCACGTGAGCCCCTCCCCGGGTGGGAGCAGGTGCTCCCCCCAGATCAGATCGGTAAGGCGCGAGAAAGCGGACCGGTGCCTCGCGACGAGCCCGTAACACCATTCGCTCACGACGGCGAACCCGGGAATGCGCCGGTACGCCCACAGCCATCCCCCGCGGCCGGGCGCATGGGCGAGGGCGCGGAAGACGGCTTCCGCACCGTGGGACGAGCGCCCGTCCGGCTCGACGAGATGAACGGACTCCGCGAACGCGGCCTTCGGAATTTGCGGGAAGCGCGTCCCGGCTTCCTGAAACGAGACGAACTCGACACGGTCGCCGATGGCCCGTTTCCATCGCTGGATCCAGCGCCGGCAAAAGCCGCAGTCCCCGTCGAAAATGAGAACGGGCCTCGCCGGTTTCCCATCTCCTGATTCCACTGTCTCCCCCCTCGCACGGCCGGAACAACACCCGGGCTCACAGGAAGCGGTACGATAATATGCGGGGTCCCGAAGACGAAGGATTTCGCGTTCGAGGGCGGGTCCCGAGGATCGATGAGAAGCGCGGGATTATTGCTCTATCGCGCCCGCGATGGCGCGCGTCAGGTGTTCCTGGTCCATCCAGGCGGTCCCTACTGGGTCGGTAAGGACCTCGGAGCGTGGTCGATCCCCAAGGGCGAATTCGGGTCGGAGGAGGATCCCCTCGACGCGGCGAAGCGTGAGTTTGGGGAGGAGACGGGCTGCGTCCCTCCGGAGGGGCCCTATACGGCGCTGGGCGCGCTTCCACAACCCAGCGGGAAAATCATCGAAGCGTGGGCGGTGCCCGGAGATTGCGATCCGGATGCGGTCCGGAGCAATACATTCACGATGGAGTGGCCCCCCCGCTCGGGACGCCGGCAGGACTTTCCCGAGATCGATCGCGCTGGATGGTTCGGCATCGAGGAGGCGCATCGGCGGATCATCAAGGGACAACGGGGGTTCTTGACGGCGCTCGAGCGCTCTCTGCCGAGCGCATGAAAAAAGCCCCGGAGGAGACTTCCCTGGGCAATCTGCGGTACATGATTCTCCATCATTTCCTAAGGGCGTAGAGCTGCCACAGGTCGCGGGCGCTGGTCCGCATGAAGGGCAGGATCGCGATCTTCCCTGTCTTTCCAATCGATCGCTCGAGGTATTTCATCTCTTCGAAGTTCGCGCGCACCTGATCGTCGAGAGGAAGGTGAACGCCGGCCGAGCGGGCGATCAGCATGCCCTTCGCCCGAAGCGATAGCTCGAGATGGATGCGCAGCAGGCAGAGCATGTCCGCCACGACGGGACCGGGGAGACGGTTCAGCGAGGAGAGATAGGCTCCCACAGGCGTCTCCGCGATCGCGCCTCCCTGGATCAGCTCGAGCAGCTCGACATCGCTGTCCAACCCGGCCCCCAGCCAATCGCGCGTGGACTTCTCGCTCCACTCGTACACGAACCCCACGAGAGGGGGCATCGTAATCAGCATGGCCGCGGTGGAGACGAGAGGGCTCAAGAGGAACTGATTGAAAAGCGAATGGGCGAGTGCGGCGAGCGCGACTCCCGGCAGGAAGAGTTTTAGCGACCCGGACCCCCGTCGTTCGGTGAGCGATTTGGACAGAATTCCGACGACCGCCGTCGTGGAGCCATGCATGACGGCGGTACCCAATCCTCGGACGATCCAGAGACCCAGCCCTTGCTCCTGCATCGCGCCGGCGTAGTAGAGATTCTCCATGAGGGCGAAGCCGGTGCCGACCGCGAATCCCTGGATGCCGGCGTCGACCAGGAACCCCACCCGCGCCGAACGGATCAGGTACACGAGGTAAGTCGCCTTCACGCTCTCCTCGAGGACCGGAGCCACAAAGCGGCGCAGCACGTTCTCGTCCAGCCGAAAGCTCACGATGAGGAGTTGGTTCGCGAGGAAGCAGATGAAGGCGGCCGCGGCGCCGATCGCGAGACCGGCGAGAATCGATTTCCGCGTCACGAGCTTGTAGCTGTCCATCAGGATGAGCGCCGCAAGAAAGAGGACGACTGGGAGGAGGCCCAGGAGGAGGCTGAGCGCGCTCATCCGACGCCCGTCACAGGATCTTGAGCGAGACCATCCACTCGTCGCTCATGCGCCGGTGGCGCCCGAAGGCCCTCGCATAACCCCACGAAAGCGTGAGCGGCTGCTGAACGAGCATCGTGAGCCTCAGATCCGCTTGGGCCCCGGCGTTTCCGAACGTGGTCCGTTCCGAGGGGTCGTCCATGTTGGTGACGATGCCGCCGCCGAAGAGTGAGGCGCGAAGCCAAGTCGCGTAGAACGCCGGCTTCCCCACCCGTCGAAACCGAAGGGGCGGAAGGTTCCAGTCGAGCAGCGCTTTCGCGAAGTTCGTTCCTCCGATTTCATCCAGATCCACCCCGGGGAAGCTCGAGTACTCGCGGTAGCGCTTCGGATCCTGGTAGTCCACCCAGTTGTTCCCGAATCCGCCGAAGTAGAAGTTCGAGAAAGGCTCTTCCCTCCGGCCGGGCGAGAATCCTGCCGAAGAACGCAGCCAGAGCGAGGAGTGGCGGACCGGAAGGGGTGCGCCCAGGTCGACGGTGCCGACGCCCAACGGAAATCCCCGCCACGCCGTATGCCCGGAGTGCTTGAAACGCACGGCATTCGTGCTGGTCAGGAGCTGCCACTTGTATCCCTTCTCCACTTCCACAGCCCCCAGCGACGCGCGCACATTTCGAAAGCTCAGTTGTCCGGTCCAAGTCACGAGCTTGTCGAAACCGGACGACGTCGAGACATTTTGCGCATCTGGTAGAAGCTCGAGCCCGCCGTAGCCGGTGACCCCCGCGGTGAGATCCAGATTCCGGGGCGGGTCGTATACCAGAGAATGCTTGTACGTTGCGCCGGCGGAGTAACCCTTGCGCCCCACCTTGGTGGGACCCACGAGGTCGTAGAAGCTCGCGCTGTTCCACTTTGCCTGAACGCTCCAATCGGAGTGCTGATAGCCCGCGCTCAAGTGAACGCGCTCGTCCCCGCCGAGGGCTCGGGACGGCGAATACGTCGCGGAGAGACCGACGGTGTTTGTGGAGACGGGGTCGGAGAAGTCGATGCGCATTCCTAGAGCGGTCGCGCCCTTGTATCCCTGGACAATCGGATACATCGAAGCGAGCCCCAGCGCTCGGACTCCTCGATAGGCACCGCGATACGTCGTGAGGGAATCGATGTTCACTCCGAGCGGCGAGGGCATGATCCAATCCTTCACGATCGGGTGCTTCTCCGCGATCACCTGACCGAGAAACGTGATCGCGCTGACGTCCGAAATCGGCTTGGGATCGACGATGGCCGGCACGAAGCCCTGCCCCGCGTACCGAAAAACGATGAGGGATTCCTGGGACACCGGCAGGGGCCTGAAGAATCCGGTCTCGCCGTTTGTCACAATGCTCATGGAATCGGCGTCGAAGTCCCAGCGGAAGACGTTCGAAACCCCCGTATAGTAGGAGCTTCCGTAGAGACTCTTTCCGTCCGGTGTGAAGACGAAGCTCGATGGAATCGAGCTTCCGAAATCGTGGAGCGTCGTGGACGTCGTGTCCCCTTGAAGCAGCGCCCCGGTCTTCCACGTCCGGAGTGACTGCCGTCCGCTGATCTCGGCGAGCGAACCGGAGAGGAGCTGCCCGTCCGGAGAGATATCGATGTCGTATATATCGCGCCCGAACGGCCACGAGAAGACCTGGTCCCAATCGTTGTAGGGATAGGGCATGCGCACCAGCGTCGAGATCCCGTTGAAGTGCCTTACTCCCCAGAGGGAGCGGTCCTGCCGATTGAAGGCGAGGTCCCCAATCCGCGCGTCCTTGATGAGCACGCGTGATTTCCCGGAGACGGGATCGAGCGCGCAGACGTCACGCCACTCGTTGTTGTCGGTGGTGTAGAAAAGAGTCTTGGATTTGGGATCGTACGCAAGTGAGGAGACGAAATAGAGCGCCGGCCCCTTCACTTCGTGCACATTGCGGATGGGACCCCCGTCGAGCGGGATGGCCGCAATGAACGCCACCGCGCCGGGATAATCGACGGCGGCGTAGATCGTCCTCGTCTCGGAATCGAAGATCGCGCGGGATACGGAACCCAGAGCCTTTTCGGACAGGTCGTGATACCGCGTCGTCTGATGGAGGCGGATGGAATCGAGGTTCGCCTGCTGGAACCGATGTTCCCATTGGACCCAATTTCGCCACGCCTCGCCCAGAGAGAGGCCATAGACGCGGCGGAATTGAGACGCGAAGTAGCGCCTGCTCTCCGGTGCGCGCGACACCCATTGGATGAGAGTCTCCGGCGTGTACTGGTACGCCAGGTAGCTGAGGAAGCGCGTTCCGTACAAATAGGAAATCGCGCCGACCTGAAAGTCGACCTTGGTACCCTCGGATTCAAGTCCGAGCGGATCGTAGAACCTGCTCCCATCCCGCACCATCGAGCGGAACACCATCTCATCGTAGGGCCCTTGAGCCCGGCCGAGTCCGCCGGCCATCCATGTCTCGAGAAAGACCGCGATGCCCTCGTGATACCACCGCGGCGCGGCACGGCGCGGCACGCAGAGATAGCTATACACGATCGACTCGGGATGCTCATTCGTCTCGCGCACCTTACCGTGGAACAGTCCGCGGAAAAACTTGTCCATTCCCGCGGCCTGATCGAGGGCCGCGACGTGGACCACTTCGTGGTTCATTGTGAAATTGATCCGCTCGTTCGAAGGCCCGGTCTCGTACACAAAATTCACCGGGGCGATGTGGATCACCATGCTGTTTCTTGGATTCACCCAAACGCCCGCGTTGCCGAAATCCGAGAAGTCGTCGAGGATGACGTTCACCTTTTCACTCGGCGCGTAGTGGAATATGCGCTCGTGGAAGCGCAGTGAATTCTCGAAGCATTGGGCGGCGTAAGGCGCGAGAAAAGACAGCATGCCTCCGTTGTAGACGAGTCGGAGGTCACGCGTCTCGATGGTCGCGAGTTGAGCGGTGGTGAGGCGCGGCAGGGAGAGGAGGAGGAGCCCAACCACGCATACGACCCGCCGCAAGGGAACGAAGTTCACCGTTGAGATCGTCGTTGGAACGCCAAGGAGACCCCACGCGATCGCGCCGGGGTCTCCTTGGCTTCGTAATGTCTCGAGTTGACTTTACTCTCCAGAAGCCTCGCTCACGACTTTCTGAACGTCCGACACGCCCGCCAGCCTTTGGAATTGATCGTTGGCTACCAGCTGGAGAAAATTCGTGTTCTGGACAAGATTCAAGAAGTCATGATTGGTGATGAGCTTGTGGAATTCCGGGTGCTCCTTCCCAAACCGGCTCAGGCTCTCCGGGTTCGGGAGCCTGGTCTCACGCGCACCATCCGGGTTCGGGAGCTTGGTCTCACGCGCACCGTCCGGGTTCGGGAGCCTGGTCTCACGCGCACCGTCCGGGTTCGGGAGCAGGATGATCTTCTTGAAGTCAGCCGTAGTCACCAGCTGCCAGAACTCGTCGCTCTGGGAAAGCTTTTTGAATTCCGGTGTCGCGATTACTTTGTGGAACAGATCACTTTGGAGCAGAGCCTGGATTTGAGGATCCTGAAGCACAACGTCCTTGTCGGTGATTTGGGTCGCCTGATAACGCTTCGCGGCGCCGATCGTGCCCTCGAACCCGAATTTCGGCGGAAAGACCCCCGCGTAGCGCGCCACCGCGATACCCGCGACCGCCACCACGACCAACCCCACAATGATTCTCGACTTCTTCATCGCAACCTCCTTTGCCTACAAACTACCCAGGCCCTTGACGACCCTTGGTGCACCGCCATCCGCCCTGTCGGAAATACCGCGCTACCCGATAAAGGTTGGTGACCCACCCACCGATTTCCAACCCTCCTAGCTGCCGGAACCGGGAGCCCGAGTCTCGAGCTCGCCTTGGACAAGACCATCCGGGGAGTGGATGGCGATTCGGAGCGGGGACCCGGCCGGTCCCCTCCGCGCCAAGTACAGGAGGTACTGGCTCTCGCCGATGTGCCGAATCCTAACGGAAAGGCGGCCGGAACCAAGCAATACATCGTTCGGGGCCACCGGGTGCTGCCGCAGCGCCACCGCGTCGAGCTGGCCAGGATCAAAGGAGACTTCAACTTCGGTCCCCTGGGGCGCCCTGGCGGTGATCCGGGCGACCAGCCCATCCCGGCCCGATAGCATCTCCGCAAGGACCCGTCCGCCCCGGAAGGTGAACTCCCGGCTGTCGGTTCGCCGAAGGTGACTCAGACCCGAGGCCGGGAGCATCGTTCCCGTGAACGGCCCCGACTCCACCCCCGACTTCGTGAGCAGGTTCCCGCTCAGCAGGGTGAACGTCAGGATCGCGAGGGCGGCACCGGCCGCGAACGAATAGGCGTACCCAAACGCGGGCCTGGTGCGGAAGGCGGCCTTGATCGATTCAAGCCAGCTCCTCCGCACTGGCACTGGCACCGTCACCGCCCGGTGACGAATCGCCTGCATCACGTTCTGTTTTAGATCCGGAGGCGGGTCCTCCATTTCTGCGCGGTTCAGAACATCGAAAACGCCGCCGAGGTTCCTGTACTCGATTCGCGCGTCCTCACTGGAGGCGAGCTCTCGCCGAAGTCGCTCGGATTCCGCGGGTGTTGCGATCCCGTCCAGCTGGTCATTCATGAGCCGTTGCAACTTTCTATCATTCATGAGTGCACGATCCCTCTCCTGGTGAGGATTCCACCCAGGAGCTGCCGCGCCGTGTGGAGTCGCGACTTCACGGTTTTCTCGGGCACATCCAGCACGCTGCTCATCTCGTGATAGGAGAGCTGGGCGAAATGCCTGAGTACGACCACCTGCCGGTAATCCGGCGACAGGTCCATGAGCGCCGACTGGATCGAATCGTGGAGCCGGTGCCGGGCGCAATCCTCGTCGGGACCCCTTTGCCCGGATGCCATCGTCTCATCCAGCGGCTCCGTCCGCCTGGCTCGGCTCAGATGATTCAGAGATTCGTTGATCATGATCCGATACACCCAGCTGAAGAACCTGTGCCTCCGGTCGAACTTGCCGAGGTTCTCGTAGGCTTTCAGGAAAACCGTTTGCGTTATGTCGCGCGCATCCTCCCGGTTGCCCACCATTCGAAGCGACACATTGAATAGGGCCCGCTGATAGCGGTCGATGAGCTGCCCGTACGCCCCCCCATCTCCTGCGAGGCATCGATCCAGCAGGCCGTCTTCCTCGTGCTCAACCATAACTACAATGATCCCGGATAAAGGTTGGTCGGGAGTCCCGTCTGCGCGTTCCCGGAGCCGCGCGCTCCGGCTCCTGCGGTTCGCCTACTCAAGCTGCAGAACCTTATCGAGCCCGGCGTAGACGAAAACGCTCCGGATTCGGGGTTTCAGGTTCGTGAGCCTCAAGCTGTAACCTGAATCATGGAGCCGTTTATAGGTCTGAACGAGCACGCCCAGGCCCGCGCTCGAGACATAGTCCAGCTCGGTGAGATCGATCGTGGCCGACCGGTTCACCGATTGGAGCATCGCTTTGGCGTGATCGGCCTGCGCAGCGTCGAAGCGCCCCGAGAGCTTGATCACGCCGCCGTCCTGAATCTGGATATCGAACATCAGAGGGCGACCTTCTTGGTGACGGTGATGACGGCGCTCCGTTCCTTGTACTCGTAGCGAATGGAATCCGAAAGCTGCCTCACGAGTCGAAGTCCCAGGCCGCGGTCTCCGCGCGTGGGCTCAGGCGGCGCGGAGGTAGGGTCAAAGGATTCAACGTCGAAATCGCGAAGCGTGATGGACAGCTCCGCCACTTCTCCGGCGAGGCAAAGGCTCACCTCAGGACCGCCCCCTTTGCCGTGCTTCAGCATGTTCGTGAACAACTCCTCGATGAGGAGATCCACCGTGAAGGCATGCTCAGGGTCGAGTCCCCTGGAGTCGAGGTAGGCGGCGACGAACCTGGTCATCGGCTCGAGCGAACCGAGCTCTCGGGGGAAGCGCCGCTCCACCATGCGGGGTCGCTCCTCATTGGAAGCGTCTCCAGACGGACAACACGCGCGTGCCGATCGCTTCCCGCTGGAATCGGCTCAGAGTTTGCAATCTATTCCCTATCCGCCGGGGTTTCAAGGTTGGCGCGCAATTTGAATGGGATGAAGCCGGATATCCGACCATCCGAGTTTAGCGCGTAACGATAGTGGAGGCAATGTGTTACACGGCCGGATGCCAGACTGGATGCCCGGATCGTGTGCCGGGAACATTGAGATTCCGGGTCTTGGGGCCGCACCTTCCGGTGCACTTGTGTGTAAGAGAGAAAATGAGACGTGAGATCAAAGCCGTCGCGTGGGCCCTGACCCACGTGCCGAGGCTTCGAATCGGTTGGCCGTACGCGGTCGGGATCCTGGGACAAATCCGCAGGCTTCCCGGTTGGGCGTGGGCCCTGTCGGGGCTGGCCCTGCTCCTCATCACCCTGCACTGGGAAACCCACACCGGGACTTTGGAATCACGCCTCTTCGCGCAGTGGGCGAAGGGCCTGACGTATTACATTAAACCCGGCCCTGCGAACGGCGTGGTCTTTCCCAAGGGGGGCCCCGCGGATGTCCGCCGCGGCTATACCCGTATCCCCGAATTCACACGGAGTCTGGAGGCCCGCGGGTTCCGGATCGCGGAGCAAGCCCGTTTCTCCCCAGCGCTCGTGGCAGCCGCCCGACTCGGAATCTCGCCTCCCTATCGCGAGCCGGCCGTGGCCGGACTTTCGATCGAAGGGGTGGATGGTGGAGATCTCTTCGAGGCTCCGGATCGAACGGAGGGCATCGCCCGGTACGAGGACATCCCGCCGGTCGTCCTCAGATCGCTCCTGTACATAGAAAACCGTGAGCTCGAAAGGAACACGAGCCCCTGGAGCAATCCCGCCGTCGACTGGGGCCGCTGGGCGAAAGCGGTTTTCTTTTACGCCGCGAATCGCTTCGGCCTTCCCGTCCGGGTAGAGGGTGGAAGCACGCTCGCGGTCCAGGTCGAGAAATACCGCCACTCCGAAGACGGCAGGACGGCCTCACCGGTCGATAAGCTCCGCCAGGTGCTGACGGCGAGCCTGCGTGTCTACCAGGAAGGCCCGGACACACGCAAGGAAAGACAACAAATCATCCTCGACTATCTGAACAGCGTTCCGCTTGGAGCCACCCCGAGCCACGGC
Organism: Candidatus Eisenbacteria bacterium; assembly: GCA_005893275.1. Taxonomy (NCBI): domain Bacteria; phylum Candidatus Eiseniibacteriota; species Candidatus Eiseniibacteriota bacterium. Next base: position 73,317 of record VBOW01000016.1, read on the forward strand.
GAGGTCTTCGGTTTGAAACAGGGATTGCGGGCGTGGTTCGGACTCGAGCCGTCTCGAGTGATGGCCCGGATCCGCACCGGCAAGACCGTGGGCCAGCGAGCGCGCGCCATGAAACATGTCCTGGCGCTTCTCTGCGCGGTCCGGGCGCCTAGCCGTTACCTCATCGAAGACCCCGCCGCGCTGGAACGGCGCGCCGACGCGTACACCTCGCTCCTGGCACGCGAAGGTGTCTTCGATCCGGATTTCGCGGAGCGCGTCCGTGCCGTCCCCCTCTCGTTCGCGCCCGAAACGGCCTCCGCCCCGCGCCGCAACCACCGGATCTCCCCGGCAAGCAAGGCCGCGACCCGGATCCGGATCGACCTCGAGCAGGCGCTCGCGGTCGGCGGACTCTACGATTTGAACCGACTTCACCTCGACGTGGAGTCCACGATCGACGCCGGGCTGCAGCGCGAGACCGAAGAGCTCATGGGCCGCCTCGCCGACCCCACGTTCCTGGCCCGACACGGGCTCATGGGAGGACACCTGCTGTCCCGGGGGGATCCCAAGCGTGTGATCTACAGCGTCCTACTGTGCGAGCGGACCCCCGCGCGGAACGAGATTCGGGTGCACGCCGACAACCTCCGCCGCCCCTTCGATGTGAATGAAGGAATGAAGATGGCGCTCGGGAGCACGGCGAAGGTGCGCACGCTCGTCCATTACCTGCAGATCATGGAAAAGCTTCATCAGGAGATCTCGGGCCGGGGTCCCCTCGCGATCGGCGACTACGAGCGCCAGGCGCGCGACCCCCTGACACGATGGGCCTGCCAGACGCTGCGGGAAAATCCGTCCATGCCCGCAGAGGCTTTTCTGTCCCGCGCGGTCGACCGGACCTATTCCGCAAGCCCCGCCGAGCTCTTTTATACCGGAGGCGGGGTCCACACCTTCGTCAATTTCGACCCGAGCGATAACGGCAAGAAGCTCACGATTCGCGCCGCGGCGGCCCACTCAACCAACCTGGTATTCGTCCGATTGATGCGCGATATCGTCCGCTACCACATGGCACGCCTGCCCTACGACGCGGAGAAGGTGCTCTCGGGCGAGGATTCCTTGACGCGTCAAAGCATGCTGACCGAAATCGCGGACGACGAATCGGAGGCCGCCATCACGCGGATCTACCGCGACTATCAGGGCCTCGCGCCCCGCGAATCGCTGGACCGACTCCGGGGCACGGGAACTCGGTCGCCACGCCGGCTCGGCAAGGACCCGCTCGAAGTCTGGTGCGCGGGCACCCTCGCACGCGATCCCGGGATTTCACGCGAGGGGCTGATCCGAGCGAGCCGTGAGGTACGGCGCCAAGCCTCCGCGTGGCTGTTCCGCACGAGGAATCGCCGCGCGCAGGACCTGAGGCTCAGGGCCCGGATCGAGCGCGATGCGTTCGCCCGAATGACACCGTATTGGCGGCGGCTCGGCTTCCCGTTCGAGCGGCTGGTGCCATCCTACGCAACCGCCATCGGAAGCTCTGCGGATCGGCCCGCGGCCCTCGCAGAGCTCATGGGAATCATCGTGAACGAAGGACTCGACCGTCCGGCGCAGCGGATCAATCGCGTCGTGTTCGCGCCGTGGACGCCGTACCACACCGCGCTCGAGGCCGAGGCCCCGCCGAGCAGCCGCCTCCTCTCCCCCGCGGTCGCCGGCACGGCCCGGAGCGTGCTCACCCAAGTCGTGGAGAGCGAGACCGGGACCGCCCGCCGGATCAAGGATCTGTTCCGCGACGCGAGCGGCAAACCGATTCCGGTCGGCGGCAAGACCGGAACGGGCGACAATCGCTTCGACACCTACGCGTCCGGGGGAAGGCTCGTATCCTCGGAGGTCGTGAGCCGGACGGCCGCCTTCACCTTCTTCATCGGGGATCGCTACTACGGTGTCGTGACGGCATCGGTGTTCGGACGCCAGGCGGGTCGGTACCGGTTTACGAGCGCGCTGCCGCTTCGCGTCTTGGAGCTTCTCGCTCCTTCCCTCGAGCGGCACCTGGGCGGACCGCCGCCCCCACCCTACCCGATGGCCTCACTTGAGCACCTCGACCTGGACGCTGCCCACCCGGTCCAGAACGTCGATCCCGACGTCACGCTCGTAGCGCCGAATGATGAGGTCCACAGTGCCCTGCCCGACCCGGAGCCTCCGGATCGTGATCTCCTCCAGGCTCTGCGGCAGGGCCGGATGATCAAAGGAAACTCGGGACTGGATCCCATCCACGCTGAGCCCGAGGCACGATTGCAAGAGTAGGTACACGGAGCCCGAGGACCACGACTGGGGCGCGCACGCGACAGGATAGGGCGTCGGTCCCGCGCCCGGGCCCCGCTCGAAACCGCAGAAAAGCTCCGGCAATCGGCTCATATCGAGGAACAGGGTGGCGTCGAAGAGCCCGGAGAGAATCCGAATCGCCGATTCCTTGAAGCCGTACCGGGCGAGCCCGGCCGCGATGATGGCGTTGTCGTGCGGCCAAACCGATCCGTTGTGGTAGGACATCGGGTTGTAGCGGACCTGCCCCGCGGCGAGCGTCCGAATCCCCCATCCGCTATGGAAATCCTCCCGCTCGAAGCGCCGCGCCACACGCTCCGCCCTGGACCGATCGGCGATGCCGGTCCAGAGGCAATGCCCCGCGTTGGAGGCAAGCACCCGGCACGCGCGCTTCTTGCCGTCGAGCGCGAGCGCATAGCTCTCGAGCTCGTCACACCAGAAGGTCTCCTCGAATCGCTCCTGGATGGCCTCCGCTTGGTTTCTCAGGCGGCCCGCAAGCTCGCCCAACCCGAGCGTTGCGGCGAGCGCCGACGCCTCCTTTCGGGCGGCGTATGCGTAGCCCTGCACCTCGCAAAGCGCGATCGGGCCCGTCGCAAGCTCCCCGTCCTCGTGGAAGATCGCGTCGCCGGAATCCTTCCACCCCTGATTGACGAGGCCCTTCGGGGAGAGGCGGAAATATTCGATGAGCCCGTCGTGATCGCGGTCCCCGTACGCCTCCATCCAGGCGAGCGCTAGCTCGATGCTCGGCCATATGCTGCGGATCAGGCTCAGATCCCCCGTGGTCCGCGCGTAAGCGCCTGCCAGCATGACGAAGAGCGGCGTCGCGTCCACGCTCCCGTAGTAGCGGCGGAACGGGACCTCCCCCAATGCGGCCATCTCCCCCTGGCGCGTCTCGTGGAGAATCTTTCCGGGCTCCGCGTCGCGCTCGGAGTTCTGCTCTTGCGCCTGGGTCTCTGCCAGGAAGCGGAGCACGCCCTTCGCCAGGCCAGGATTCATCCAGAGAACTTCCAGGGCGGTGATGATTCCGTCCCGCCCGAAGGGAGTGCTGAACCAGGGGACGCCGGCGTAGGGATAGGGTCCACATCCGGTCTCGGTCAGCATCATGTGCAAGTCGGCGCTCGAGCGGTTCATCCAATCGTTGAATTGCTCGTTGGAGGAGCCCACGACACAGTGATCGGCCTGATCGCGCTCGAGCGCTTCCGACGCCGCGCGGTGTGCCTCCTCGTAACGGAGCGGTTCCTTGGCACCGCGCCCAACCTCGCACGCGAACGTAACGACGTAGGACGTCGCTTCGCGGCTCCGGAGCGCGATGTCGAACTCGAACTCCGATTCCGAGGCTCCCGCTGGCGTGGGCGCGCACGAAATGCGGGTCCGACGCACAACGCCGTCCAAACCCTTGTACGAGAGCGTCACGCTGGACTCTCGAACGACCGGCTCGAGTTTTCGGCCCGTGGCTTCGCGGCGCGTTCCTCGGACCTCGAAAATGTCGGCGTAGTCGACGTCCCACCGGCACCGGAGGGTCACATGGATCGGCGCGAGCCCGTAGTTCGAGACCCGGATGCGCTCGTAGCAAACCCCGTCCCACAGAAGCTGCTCCCTCGCGACGTGGATGGTGCCGCGGGAAATCGCGAGCTGCCCGTCGGAACGCACATCCGCGTTGGTCAGATCCACCGAGAGGACGGAGTTGTCGTCGCTCACTCGGGAGCTGAGCAGGAGGAGACGGTCCTGGTCGAGGAAGAGGCCGAGGCGCGACAGAAACCGCGTGCCCTCGTGATAGAGGCCCAGCTCCCCCATTCCGACGGGCGCCATATCGCCGAAACGGTCGAACACGGCGAACGTGTCGCCGTGTTTCAACACACGCGTGCGGTCATCGATGCGTGAGGAGGTCGCGAGGATATAAAACTGGTCCTGCAACCGGATGATGTCCATGATGGCACCATCATATCGCATTCCGAATCTCCTTTCCGGAACCGCGGGTCCTTCTTACAATTCAAAGCTTATGGGTACCGCAAAGACCGACGTGGCAAGACGAGTGCGGCAGGCGCTCACCCGGATGGCCAACCGCCAAGCCCTGGGAAGCGAGGTCTCGGACCAGACCACTTCGGATGACCTCGCACGGGCCGCGCGCGGCTATTTGGGTGACGCGCAGATCTTGATCGCGTCGAACCGGGAGCCCTACCAGCACGTCCAGACACCGTCTGGGATCGAGGTCGTCCGGAGTCCCGGAGGGCTTGCCTCCGCGCTCGACTCCGTGGCGCGCGCGACCGGCGCCACCTGGATCGCGCAGGGGGCCGCGGACGCCGACCGCCTCGTGTGTGATGAAGAAGGAAGGGTGCGGGTCCCGCCGGGGAATGAGCGCTACACGCTCAAGCGGCTCTGGCTCGAGCCCGAGACCCGCGCGCTCGAGTATCGCCGGTTCTGCAACGGCTGCCTCTGGCCCCTCTGTCACATCGTCTACGTGAGACCCCACTTCGTGGCTCCCAGGTGGCGCGCCTATCAGGAGGTGAACGAACAGTTCGCCGAGGCGATTCTCTCTTCGCTGGGAGCGAGACCGGGGCTTGTGCTTTTACAAGATTATCATCTAGGGCTCTGCGCGTCCGCCCTCCGGGCCCGGCGCCCCGATCTCTCGATCGTGATGTTCTGGCACATCCCATGGCCCAACCGGGAAGTGTTCCGAACCTTCCCTTGGCGGCGGGAGCTTCTCGAAGGTCTCCTCGCCTGCGACCTGGTGGGGTTTCACATTCAATACCACGCCACCAATTTCCTGGATACGGTGGCCCAGGAGCTTGAGTCGCACATCGACCACGAGCGATTCGCAATCCGGCGCCGGGGCCGCAAGACGTTCGTGCGGACCTACCCCATCAGCCCGGACGCCGCCGAGATCTCGCTCGCGGCTTCCGAGCCGTGGGCCGCGCGGGGCGCGGAGCAAGTCCGCGAGCAACTCCGCTTGGGAGACGCGCAGGTAGTGCTTGGCGTGGACCGCCTCGACTACACGAAGGGGATCCCGGAGCGGATCGCGGCCTACGAGCATCTGCTCGAGAACCACCCCGAGCTGCGCGGGCGCGTCGCGTTCATCCAGATCGCGGTTCCTTCCCGGGTGGACCTGCCCGAGTATCAGTCCCTGGCGGTCACGGTCGAGGAGCTGACCGCGCGGCTCAACCGACGGTTCGGTTCGGCGGATCGCCCCGCGATCCATCTCATCACGCGGAACTTGGGATTTCGCGATCTCATTCCCTACTACGTGCTGGCCGACGTGGCGGTCGTGAGCGCGCTTCACGACGGAATGAATTTGGTCGCGAAGGAGTACGTCGCGGCGAAGGTCCAGCTGGATGGTGCGCTGGTCCTGAGCCCTTTCACAGGAGCTGCCCGGGAGCTGGATCAGGCCATCCAGGCGAGCCCCTACGACACCGAAGCCCTCGCCGCCGCGATCGGCCGCGCGCTCACCCTCGACACGGCGGAGCGGGCGCGAAGGATGCGGGCCATGCGCGAGGTCGTCGCCGGACAGAACATCTATGATTGGGCGCGCAAGATCCTCCGGGACGCGCGGCGCCTGCACCTCGTGTCGGGGGCCCCGCGCCCCGGCGCGTCACGTTGACGCGGCCGCTCTTCGAGGGCCCAGCTTGGCGGAGAGCCCGGCGGATCCTGGACGAACCGGGGTGCCGGGTGCTCATCGCGCTCGACCTGGACGGTACCATCGCTCCCTTCAGGCCGCGGCCCGATAGGGCGCGAGTGCCCCGGCGAACGCTTCGGTCGCTCTCGCGCGGCGCGCGATCCGAGGCGGTCCGGATCGCGATCCTGAGCGCGCGCCCGCTCAAGGACATGAAGCGGCTGGTGCCGGTGCGAAACGTGCTGCTCCTCGGCCAATACGGACTCGAAGGTCCGGTGGGACCGCCCGCGGAGGCGCTGAGGGGCCGGCGGCGCGCGTGCGCACGCGTGACCCGGGGCCTGAAACCGCTCGTCGCGCCGTTCCGCGGCGCCCTGCTCGAGGACAAGGGACTCACGGTGGCGGTGCACGACAGGAACGTCCGCGACCCAGGGCGGCGCCGGGAGCTCCGTCGAGGGCTGCGTCGGTTCGCCTTGACGGAGGCGAGGCGCGAAGGTTTCGTCCCCGTGTCCGGGCCGCACGTGGTGGATTTCGTGCCGCGGGATCACGACAAAGGGCGTGCGCTCCGCGCGCTCAAGTCGAAGCTGAGACCCGAGTCCGTGTTCTATTTCGGCGACAGCCTCGGGGACGAGCCCGCGTTTGCCGTGCTCGGCCACCCCGATTTTCCGGTTCGGGTCGGGCGCAGCAGAACCCGCGCGCGATATCGGGTGACGGGCCTCGCGGGGGTCACCCGTTTTCTGGATGCCGTGGCGGTGTGTCGGGCCGGCCCGGCGTGACCGAAGGAGGTGGAACCGTGCGAGTTGAAATGAGCTCCATCCTTCCCCCCGATTTCGGGACGCAGCTTCAGTTGATCCTGACGAGCGTCTCGGAAGGGGCGATCCTGTTTCTGATCTCGGCCGGCGTGTTCCTGCTGGGCTATCTCCTCGCGACGCTTCTCTCCCGCCTGGTTCAGGTGCTCGTCTCGTGGGTCGGTATCGACGTGTCCTATGCGCGGCTGAGGGAGGCAGGCGGTCCGGCTCCTGAGTTCCCCCCGAGCCGGTTCGCGGGCTACATCACCTTCTGGTCCATCATCCTGGCCTCCATCATGGTCTCGCTCCGGATCATGGGCATGGATCTGGCGCCTTCGATCACGGCCAGGCTCCAGGACGTGGTGCCCCGCGTATTGACGTCCGCGCTCGTCCTCCTACTGGGAATTCCGATCGCCGCCGGTGCCGGGCGGATCATCGGAACCCTCCTGTCCTCGACCGGCGTGCGGTTGGGGCGGCTGCGTTCCCAGGCGATCGTGACCTTGCTGGTCGTCTTCATGGTGCTCCTGGCCCTGGAACAGCTCGGGCTCGCTGCGCAGCTCGTCATGGCGGTCGGGATCGCCGCGGTCGGCGCGGCGGGTCTCGCCTTGGCGCTCGCTTTCGGCCTCGGATGCCGCGATTTGGCGCGCGATCTCGTGGTCGAGTACCTGCGCGCCACCGAGAGCGAGGCTCCCACACATCGCCCATGACGGAAACCAGCTTCCGATTCTCAACGGTCGCGCACCTCGAATATCCCGCCGGTCCCGTCGCGACCGATCTCGCGACCCTCCGGGAGGGGATCGCCGCAGTTCCGCCCGAGTCGCTCTTCCACCACATCACCCGGATGGTCGTGCGCCACCCGCGCGCGCGCGATCTCCCGCCCAATGACTTCGCGCGGTGGACCGGGGTGGCGTTGCAAGACCCGGAGACCGCGGAGCGCCTCGCCTTCGCCGGAACGCAACCGCTCGTTCCGATGGAAGAGCTGCGCGCCTCCCTGCTCCGTATCCTCGACGACGTCGCGAGCCGGAAACGGACGGACGCCGGGGCCACGCAGGCCGCCGCCTTCCATTTCGTGACCGCGCGCAGCGTGAAGGCTCCGCTCGGCTTGGAGGCGGAGGAGCCGGAACAGGTCTGTGAGCTCTGGGGGCGAGTGGACAGCTACGCGGCCTTCTATCACTTGATCGAAGCGAGGGTGCTCGGTCCCGGGGAGGACGATCTGGCGCTTTGGCTCGAGCTCCGCGGCGGGCACCGGCTGGCGTCGGTCGCCGAATCGCTGACGATGGGAGGCATGCCGCTCTTACGCCTGCACCGCGAGATCGGCACACGCTGGCGCCGGGCGCTCATCCCGGCGCGCCTCGTGCAGCGAACCGAGGAGCCGGAATCGGTGCGGCTTCAGGAGGCTCGCGCCGTCGTGGCGCGGTTCGCGGGACGCCTCCGCAAGACTCCCCAGGATTCTAAGCGATGAACGAAACCGTCCCGAGCGTGGAGCCGGCCCTCCCCGAACCCGATTCCACCCTTCCCACGATGAGCGGGTGGCTCCATCGCTACGAGCGGGTCGTTGGTTCGGACACGCTCCGGGCGCTCGAAGCCATCGCGCGTCGGCTCCAAGGGCATCGTATCGTCATGGTGAATACAACCAAGACGGGGGGCGGCGTTGCGGAAATCCTGCACCGCCTGGTGGTCATCCTGAACGAGCTGGGCGTCCCCACCACATGGGAGGTGATGGAGGGGGACGACCTCTTCTTCGGCGTGACGAAGAAAATCCACAACGCGCTGCACGGGCACTCCGAGACGCTCACCGCGGAGGATCGCGAGATCTATGAGGAGCGGACGCGCCATGAGGCGCGGCGGCTCGAGCTCGACGGGGACCTCATTCTGATTCACGACCCACAGCCCGCGGGGCTCGTATCGCTCCGTCGCGCTCCCGGCCAGCGCTGGGTCTGGCGGTGCCACATCGATCTATCCTCGCGCGATCCAGACCACTGGGAATTCCTGCGGCCTTCCGTATGCCAGTACGACGCGTCGATTTTCTCCGCCATCGAGTTTGTCCCCCCGCTCCCGATCCCCACCTACCTCGTGCCGCCGTCCATCGATCCGTTCTCCGCGAAAAACCGCGAGATGGAGCAGGAGGAAGTCTCGTCCATCATGGAGCGCCTCGATCTGCCCCGGCGAGGTCCCTGGGTCACCCAGATATCCCGGTTCGACCGCATCAAGGATCCGATCGGGGTGATCGAGGCGTTTCGGATGGTCCGCGCGAGGCGGCGCGCCCGGCTCCTCCTCGCTGGGGGAGGCGCAAGCGACGATCCGGAAGGCGTCCAGGTGCTCGCGGAAGTGCGGGAGCGGGCGGAGAAGGCCAAGGACGTGACCGTGCTGGAGCTCCCGCCCGGGTCGGACGTCGAGGTCAACGCGCTTCAGCGGGCCTCGACCGTCGTGATGCAGAAATCGCTCCGGGAAGGCTTCGCGCTCACGGTCTCCGAAGCGCTCTGGAAGCGGCGCGCCGTCGTGGCGAGCGCGGTCGGCGGCATCCCGCTGCAAGTGCTGCATGAGCGCACGGGGCTGCTCGCGCGCTCGATCGAAGGGGCCGCGCTCCAGACGATCCGCCTTCTCGACAATTCGGACCTGCGACACGAGCTCGGCGCCGAGGGGCATGCGCACGTCCGCGACAATTTCCTCCACACGCGGGAGGTGCGCGACTACCTGGCGGTGTTCACATCCCTGCTGTGACCGATCACTTCACCCGCGTGTAGCTGATCTCAAAGTCCGTGTGCTCTTTGCCGTCCTTCATGGTGATCATCGACATCGCGTGCTGGTTCTCGTCCGTGACCTTCGTGACCATCTTGTAATTCACGGGCTTTCCGGTCATCGGATCGGTCATCGTCGAGCTCAGCGTCAGCACCTTTCCGGACGCGTCGGCCGTCCCGTTGCTGAACGCGATCCCGGTTCCCATGTTGTCGGCCCAGGTGCTGACGAATTCCTTCTTCTGATTGTCGTAGCCCATGATACCGAACCCCTCGAACGGCATCCCCCCGAATTCACCCTTGTAGGTCGTTTGCAAGAACCGTCCGCCGAGGATCCACGTGTTCTCGCACGTCCCCGCATTCACCGTCGGATCCCCGGGAGACATCCATGCCTTGGTGACGGCTTTCCAGGTGCCCACCATCGGCTTGAGAAGATCATGCATCGGGCCGGGCGTGGCGTACTTCTGCATCTCGGCCATCATCTGGTCATGGGTCGAATCTGTCTTGGATGTGTCCTTGGCCTTGGGAGCGTCTTTGGCCTTGGCGTCCTTCTCCAGCGCGAACGATGCCGATCCGGAGCCCAAGCCCAGCAGGAGCACGGCCGATAGCGCGACCACTGTGAAGCGTCGTTTCATGATTTCGATCCCCCCCGTGGAAATGGACGTCGGTTCGTCTGCCGCGTTTCGAGGGGCTGGAGCCTAGCACAACCGGATCGCGGCGAGAAAGGGTGCCGTCCGGGGACCGCGGATCTAGCGCGCCGGTCGTCTCGCGACCGCGAGCCACTCCCTCGCCTGCGCGTGCGCCGGATTCTCTCGGAGCGCTGCCTCCCACTCGGCGACCGCGCGGGCGGTGTCTCCCTGCGACCAGAGGATCGCCCCCCGATTGAAATGAAGCTCCGCCGACACGGCCGGGTCGCGGCCTTTCTTCGACAGGATTTCGAGGGCGCGGTCGGTCGCTCTCAACGCTTCATCGAACCGTTGACGGTCGTAATAGAGAACCCCCAGACTCTGGTAGGAGGTCACGTTCTCGTACTGGGCTCCGATCTTCAGCAACCTTTCGGCCTCCTCCCATCGCTTCTGACTCATCCTCACGTCGGCCAGGTTATTGAACACTCGATAGTCGCCGCTCTTCGTGATCGCGTAGGTCCAGAGCGACTCGGAGTTCTTCCACACGCCGGAATAACGCCATGTTTGGATGGTGTACCCTGCGACCAGAATCAGGAGGACCGCGACCGCCGCCCCGAACCGGACCCACGCCATCCGCCCATGGCGGATCCCGCTCCACTCCACGGCGGCGGCAGCGACGACCCAGCAAAAGCCCAGCGAGGGGGCGTAGAGGTATCGATCCGCCATGTACGTCACGAGCGGAAAGAGGAGCGCGGGAAGGAGCGTGATAAAAAACCACGCGACCCCGAGGAACTCGGTCCGGCGCCTCCACCGGAAGAAGAGGCATGCCAGAGCCGGCAACACGACGAGCCCCCCGACGTTCCAGGCGATCTCCAAAAACCCACGACCCATCCTGGGCAAATCATAATCGGGATTTCCGGCTCGAAGACCTGCTGTCAGGGCGATGTAGTTCCAGACCGCGTGCCCCTTGACCATGAGATAGCTAAGCGGATGATGCGCGTAGGCAGCCTGGGCCTTGACCTGTACGCGGGAGTTCACCGCCATCAAGACCGCACCCACGAGCGCGAAGGGCACCTTGCTCGCGAGGGCGCGGCCCCAGGGGAGCGGCGCCGCGCGAGGCGCGCGGGGGTCGGGATAGCGGTCGAGAAGGAGCAGGAATGCCGGCAGCACGACGATCGCGACCTTGGAAAGGAGCCCCAGCGTGAACCAAGCAACCGATGCGGCGTATGGAACCCATCGCGGAGCCTTGCCTCTTCCCGCGCGCAAGTACGCATCGACCGAAAGGAGCAGAAAGGCCATGGAGAGTAAATCCTTGCGACTCGAGACCCAAGCCACCGATTCCACGTGCGAGGGGTGGACGGCGAAGAGAAGGGCCGAAATCGCCGCGACCGGGAAGCTCCCCGTGATTCGGCGCACCACGGCGAGGCAGAGCGCGGCGTTGATTCCGTGCAGGAGCACCGAATCCAGATGGAACCCGAAGGAGCTCAGGCCCCAAATGCAATGGTCGAGGAGGTACGAAAGCAGATGGACAGGCAGGTAGTTTGCGAAGTAGGAATGGGAAAAGATGAAGGAGATGTTTTGCCAGGACAGCTCCCGAATCCAGGGATTCTTGACGACGTAGATCGGGTCGTCCCAGTTCAGAAATTCGTGCAAGCGGGTCGGCCAGTAGACCAGGACAGCGGTCGCAAAAACCGCGGCGGTGACCAGGATGGTCCCGGCTTTCGGAGGCTCGGGGTCCGTCCTCTGTTTCGAGGGCGGAGCCGCTTCAAGGTCGGGGACCCGACGGGAATGACGCCGTCCGCTCGGGTTCATCGCGTGCCGCCTCTCTCGGGCAGCCGCGGGGTCCGCGGCACCGGTCTTCTAGGCCTTTCTTCGATGGACGTAGACCACGTACGGGGATCGAGGCGAATAGGTGGCGGCTTCGTCGTCCCAGCGATAGACGGCCTCGCCCGACTGCGGGATATCGATGAGCCCGGTGAGGCGATAATGCTCCGCCAGGTAGCGCGGGTACCAGTGGAATAGAAGTTTTTCGGACTCCTCACGCGCGAGCCAGGAGGTGGGAATGGCGACGACCAGGAGGAACGTAGGGCGCGCCGCCTCGATCTCGCGGATCATCTCCTGCTGCATTCGCTTCGCATACGGCTGCTTCTCCATGAGCCCATACATGTAGATGTGGCCCGAAGCGGAGCGGCGGCGCGAATAGAAGTAGATCTCGGGCTCCGATCCCAGGATGGCCACCCGTTCGTCCGAGCCTGAGTGCGCTGCAATGTAGCGCGCGATCGCCGGCGCCTCGACAAAGGGATTGGCGCCATAGGTGAGCTTGCAAACCTGAGCGGGCGCGAGCTCGAAGAAGACCTCCGCTTGGCGGGCGAGACACCGTCCCCAAGGTATCGCGAAGAGGAGCGCAGGCAGGACGTAGCAGAGCGCGGCAGGGGATCTCTTCTCGATCAGAAACCTCATGGCCAACCCTACCGGAGCTCCGGCCAGGATCGCGATTGCCGGCAGGAGAAGAATGAAGTAATGCCCCCGAAAGTAGAGCCCCGGGCAGACGCCGAGGACCGAGGCGACGAGAAAGCCCGTGACATAAAGCGCTCTTGCCCGCTGCTCTTTCCTCGACCACGCCGCGAGCAGTCCGACTCCCGCGAGCGCCCATAGCGGCTTGGAATAAGCGAGGACGTGCGGAAGCTCGAAGCCGAGATTCCTCCACCCGTCGGCAGGGGAAGCCTCGGCGGCATATTGCCGAGCGTAGGAAAAGGTCCAGAACCAGAATTTGTCGAACACACCCGCTCGGAGGAGAAGAATGCACGTGACCCCTACAGGCAGAATCACGCCGGCGCAAAAGAGGAAGGTTCGCGCGAGGTGGCCGGTCGAGGGCTCGGGGCCCCGGCGAAGGAGTCTGGAGAACAAGAAGGCGAAGCCGAACAACACGAATACGGCTCCGTGCTGTTTCATCAAGAACGCGACGCCAAGAAGGACGCCGCTCCAGAAATACGCCCAGAGGGCCCGCGTCTCGTCCGCCTGGAGGAGGAGCAGCAGGCCGGCCAGGGCCGGAAGCACGACGAAGTGGGTGGCGTGAGCGGCGGTGCCCAGGACCGACTGACTCGCCGAAAGGAGGGCATACGTCGCCGCGGCCGCGATGCCGGCGACAGGTCCGAACAGCCGCCGGGCCAACGCGAACACGAGCACGATGGCTCCCGCGTTCACAAGGAGAAGTCCCCAATGAATTCCGCCTGGGGACTGGCCGAACACCGCCAGAATGAGGGCGTAGGCCGCGTAGATTCCGGGGAGCTTCATGTTGTACGCCAATTGATACGGAGGAACGCCTTGCAAGATCAGTTGCCCCGCGTATGCATACTCCCCTTCGTCACGCTCGAGGGGATAACCCAGCATCCGGATGCGGATCAGGGCCGCGAATACCAGAACAAGCGCCAGGAGGAGGAGAATCAAGGGGCGGGGAACGACGAGAGAAGCCCGGGGGGGAGAGCTCTCCCTGCGGCGTTGCGTTCGTCGCTGCGTACGGGAGGTCGCGGTTTTCAAGCCGTCTCGAGCGCGCCGGCCCGATCAGCCGTCCGCGCGCGGGGGGGCCGCGGGGCTCGCCACGGTCGGGAGATCCACACCGAGCTTGCGGCCCTCACGATCGAAGAGCGGAGACCGGCGGAGCCCCCACATGTGAAGGCGGAATTTGACGCAAACGCCGAGCACGCCCAAGCCGTAGTGAACGGATCGCGTGAAGGAGATGCTGGAAGCCTCTCCGAAGTAACGCGTCGGGCAGCTGACCTCCCCGATGCTGTAGCCGAAGGCGACGATCTGAGCCAGCATCTCGTTATCGAAGACGAAGTCGTCCGAATTTTCCTCGAGGGGCAATGTCTCCAGGACCTGCCGGCTGAAGGCCCGATATCCTGTGTGGTACTCGGAGAGCTTTCGCTGGAGGGCCACGTTCTCGATCAGCGTGAGAATCCGGTTCGCGACGTACTTGTACCGAGGCATCCCCCCCTTGAGGGCGCTCTTCCCCAGCATGCGTGATCCGAGCACCGCATCGTAGATCCCCTTCCCCACCATGGACGCCATCGCGGTGACCAGGGCGGGAGTGTACTGATAATCGGGGTGGACCATGATCACCACGTCGGCCCCGGCTCGGAGCGCTTCCCGGTAGCAGGTCTTCTGATTCCCGCCGTATCCAAGATTTTGGGAATGGACGAAGGTCGTGATGCCCAGCCGGCGCGCGAGGTCGGAGGTTTCATCCTGGCTCGCGTCGTCAACGAGAATCACGCGATCCACGATCTCGTGCGGCAGCTCCTCGTGCGTACGTTGCAGGGTCTTGGACGCGTTGTACGCCGGGAGCACCACGACGACCCGTTTCCCGTGGATCATGGCGTCCCCCGTGCCGACCCGGCGCCATCGCGGAGTCGGGCGAGCGCCAGCCTGAGATTCTCTTGGGCATCCCGGTTCGCGGGTTCGATTTCGAGCGCCATCTCCGCTGCGCGGCGCGCCTCCTCGTTCCGGCCGAGCGCGAGGCTGGCCACGGAGAGATTGGTGGCCGTGACCGCCCGTGCGGCGTCGTCACCCCACCACAAGCCGCGAATCGCGAGGGTCAGCGTGTCCGCCGCATCCGACCACCGATTCTGAGCCAGCGCGAGCGAGCCGAGGATGGCAAGGGGTTGGGCAAGCCCTGGATAGAGACGCGCGGAACGGAGGATCAAGCCGCGGCCCTCGCCCACCGAGCCCAGCTGGATGAGCGTCTGACCCGCCTGGTCCAGAATCTCCGCATTGACGCTGTCCCGCGCCACGGCCTGGGCGAACGCAGCTCGAACGTCCTGGGTGGACGCGTCCGGAGGCGTCAACGCTGCCTGGCCCGCCTCGATTTGCCCGAGGTTGGAACGGTAGTAGCCGTTCTCAGGTTCCATTTGTATGGCCCGCTCCCCCGCGGCACGGGCATCGCGCAAGAGGCCGCGCCGAAATGTCTGATTCCGCTCGGCGAGTGCCTGCGTCAAGAGCGATAAGCCCAGGGAATTTTGGTATGTGGAATTCCAAGGGGCAAGGGACGCCGCGCGCCGCAGCGCCTGGAAATGCGCGGCACCCTCCGAGCGTGTATGCAACGCGACGGCCTCGGCGATTTGCGCACGGATCGGGACGATCACGACCTGTGCGAATAGAACCAGGACGGGGATTCCGGCGATACCAAGAGCCCAGGGCTTCCTACCAGATTTGAGGACCCGCGGTTCGGCCAACGCCGGCTGCAGCCGCGGACTCGCAGCCGACAGCCACCCGGCGAGCGCCGCCGCGAGGGCGCCCAAAGCGGCGACCGTGAAGCTGGTGAGGTCCTGGATGAGGAATGCGACCAGCGACGCACCCGCTGGAATAGCGGCGGCTCGCACGGAGGCTTCCCCGCGACGCACGCACCGCCAAACGACGTAGCCGGCACAAAGAACGACAAGGAGCCCTGCGACGGCGCCTGGGACACCCTGGGTGGCGAGAATCTGGATGGCCTCATTGTGGGCTTTGGTCGGCGTGAATCCCCACTCCACCTTCCAGTATTCCAAGGGCCGATATCGGGGGAAGGCGATGCCGAAAGCATCCAGACCGACGCCCCGGACCGGGTGATCCCGGGCCATGCGCATTCCCGCCTGCCAGATGAGGATTCGTGACTGGGTGGTCGGGGCGCGGAGGCTCGCGATTTGACGCACCCGCGTCAGCAAATTCGTTCCGATCGGAGAGTGTCGGAGAAGGACCGCGGAAGCACCGAAGACGAGAAGCGCGACGGCAGCTAGGGCGGCGATCCGAACGGAGCGCGAAGGGTGGCGTCCCCTGGGGGGGCTTTGGCTCCGACGCCGGCTCAGCAGGTGGAGGAAAATCCAAGCGGTTCCCGCCGCGGCGATCCCGATCCACGCACCACGGGAGAGCGTCGCCGCGAGCACGATCACGGAGGACATCGCCACGAGGATCCAGGCCCACCTCCGCAAACCACCTCGCGCCCGTGCGGCGAGCCAGATCATCAGGGGGATCGTCATGCTCAGATACGCCCCGAGATGGTTGGGGTGGCCGAGGGTCGCGAAGATCCGCATTTCTCGACCGAACGTAGCCGTCCTACTCCATGCCATCGGATCGAGCCCGGCGATCTGAAGGAGCCCATAGGTCGCGGCGACAGCGCCGGCGAGCCCCGCCGCCGTCGCGAACCGCACCAGGGAATCGGGCCGTCCCGCGGAAGCCGCGCGGGAGGCGAAGTAGACGATGGCGGTCGCGACCCCGACGCTGAGCCCGGCGAAACTGTCCGGCGCTCCGTAGAAGCTTTGAACCGGGTTCGGGGAGGCGAAGGTGGAGGCCACAGCGGACGCCAGGAAGATCCCGACCGAGGCGCCGAGCGGATCACCGCGGGCCATGGACACGACCCGCGACGGCATGGTTCGAAGCCAGGCGACCGGGGTCAGGCGTCGAATGGTCTCGAGCTGCGATGCGAGGCCTCGCCAGAGGAGGATCAGCGCCGCCGTCAGGAGAACCGCCGCTTTGGGAACCTCGAACACTTCCGCCGTCCTCCGCGAGAAGACCACCGGGGAGAGCGCGAGCAGACCCACAAGCACGATCTCCTCGAAGGAAATTCGGGAGACCCTTGGCTTCATGGGTGCTGGACCGAGCCTGCGCCGATTCGCGCAATCGCGAGCTTCCGGTTTTCCTCTGCGTCGCGGTTCAAGGCGTCGAGCTCGAGCGCCTCTTCCGCCGCGCGGCGCGCATCCTCGTTGCGCCCCAACGCCAGGTATCCAGCGGACAAATTGCTCCACGCCGCCGCCCGCGCGGTCTTCTCGCCCCACCATTCGCGCCTCAAGGCGATCCCCAGCGTGTCGGCCGCGGGCTGCCATCGGCCTTCGAGCAGCCCCATGTATCCGAGGAACGCCAAAGGCTGCGCCAGCTCGGGGTAGAGCGCGGCCGAATGGAGCGCGATCGATCGTGCCTCGACCCGTTCCCCCAGCTCGAGGAGCGCGTTGCTTGCCTGATCCATGATTTGTGCGTTCACGGTGTCGCGCGCCATCGCTTCGGCAAAAGCCGCGCGGACGTCCTGGACCGAAGCTTCGGGAGGTCCAAGTTTCGCCTGGGCGGTCTGGACCCTTCCCAATCCGGCGTAATAGTAGCCGTTCTCGGGCTCGATCCGAATCGCCCGTTCTTCTGCGGACCGGGCGCGCCGCAAGTCCTCGCGCCGCGCCGCCGCGGAAGCTTCACGGAGGGCCTGTTCCAGGAGCGAAGACCCAAAGGAGTTCTCGTACCGAGAGTCCCACCGAGCGAGCGCGGCGGCGCGCTCGAGCGACCGGGCCCGGTCCGGGCTGCCCTGGGGCGCCCGAGACGCCGCCTTCTCATACACCTGGGCTCGTATCGGGGCGACGACCACGTTCGCGAACAGAATCGCAATGGGGACGCCCGCGGCCAGAATCGCCCAGCCGGCCGTGCCGCCCCGGCGAGGGCGCGATCCCGCCTCGCCTCGTTCCGGAACCGGCTCCGAGCCGCCGACGGAAAGCCACCCTGCGAGGGCCGCCGCGAGGCTCCCCAGCGCGACGACGGTGAAGCTCGCCAAATCCTGCACCGCGAATCCCACCAGGGCTCCCCCGGCCGCGGCCGCCCCGGCGCGCCCTGCGGGGTCGCTTCGACCCGCGGCACGCCATATCGCCCGCGCGGCGAAGAGCAGGACCAGCAAGGCCGCGATGCCGCCGGCGACCCCCTGGGTGGCGAGGATCTGGATCGCCTCGTTGTGAGCCTTGTTGGGGGTGCTGCCCCACTCGATCCGCCAGTACGCCGCGGTGCGGTATCTCGGGAATACGGTCCCGAACGAGTCGAGCCCCACGCCGAGCACCGGGTGGTCGTGGGCCATGCGGAGCCCGGCGCGCCAGATGTGAATCCGCGACTGGGTGGTGGGCGCATTGAGGCTCGTGATCTGGCGAACCCGCGTCGCCAGATTCGCACCCATGGGGGAGCGCGCCATGAAAAACGCGGCCGCGGCCAGCACGAGGAGCGACGCCAGGACCGCGGCGGGGATCCTTGCCATTCCGCGCGTTGCGCGGGCGCCGGCGGCGGAGCCGCCGTTTCTCCCACGGAGACGCAAGAGCCCCCACGCGATCATCCCCGCCCCGAGGCCGAGCCACGCCCCCCGGGATAGCGTGGCCGCGATGACCACGACGGAAATCGTCCCGACAAACGCCCACAGCGCCCGCTCCGCTCCGCTTCGGGCGCGGATGGCCAGCCACAACACGAGAGGGACCGTCATGCCCAGATACGCGCCGAGCATGTTGGGATGCCCGAGCGTGCCGAAGATGCGCACGTCGCCGCCGAAAGTCGCGGTACGGCCCCAGGACAACGGGTCGAGGCCGGCCAGCTGGATGAGCGCGTAACACGAGGCGATGCTGCTCGCAAAGCCCGCGGCCCGGGCGTAGCGCACCAACAGGGCGGCGCGTCCGCGGGAGACGGAACGCGACACGAAGTAAACGATCGCGGTGGAGCACGCGACGACCAGCCCGGCGGTGCTATCCGGCGCGCCGTGGAGGCTCTTGGCCGGATTGGAGGAAGTCAGCGTGGAGGCAGCCGCCGAGAGGAGGAAGAGGATGATCGAGGCGCCGAGCGGGTCCTGTCGGAGCGCCGAACCGGCTCGCCGGCCCAGAGAGCCCAGTCGGACCCCGAGGTCTGATGCTCGAAGCGCGTCCAGCTCGCGCGCGAGAACACGCCAGGCGAGCCACAGAATCCCGGTGGTGAGAAGCGCGGTCTGGGGAATCTCGAAGCACTCGGCCGTCAGCCGCGAGAAAACGACTGGAACGAGCGCGAGCAAGCCGAGAAGAAGGGTCTCCTCGAAATGGACTCCTGAGGACCCTCGCTTCATCGAGAGGGCCTTGCGGCCGTCCTGGCGGGGGGCATGGTGGCGATGGGGGCTTCGACTCCCTTGAGGGTACCCATGCGATCCGAGAGCGAGACACCCCATCGCGAGGTGGCGACGGGGTGTCCCGATGGAGGAACTTCGAAGTGTATCGAGTCTACTTGAGATGCTTCGAGACGAGCTTTGTCATCTCGAACATGCTCACCTGGCGTTTCCCGCCGAAAACCGCGCGGAGCTTCTCGTCTGCGTTGATCATCGTTCGCTTGTTCTTGTCCTGCAGCTTGTTTCTCTTGATATAGGCCCAAAGCTTCTTCGTCACCTCGGTCCTCGGGATCGCCTTCGATCCGACCACCTCGGAGAGGGTGGCGGATGGCTGCATGGGCTTCATGAACGCTGCGCTGGGACGACGCTTCTTCGCTACCTTTTTCTTCGCGCTTTTGGCAGGCATGCACCTCTCCTTTCGTGAGCGTCTCGCCGATCCGGACCCGTCGGCACCGAGGGGAATAACTAGCACGTGCGAGGGAAGAGGGCAATATTTCATAGGTAAACCGGCCCAAAAACAGCAAAAAAAATGGAGCGGAAGACGGGATTTGAACCCGCGACAGCCACCTTGGCAAGGTGGAGCTCTACCGGGCTGAGCTACTTCCGCTCTGGAGGTAAATTGTCCGATGGGACCGGGGAATCTTAATCCCCGGTCCGGGACCCGTCAAGCAACCCTAGGCGCGCCCGGGCCCCGTTTCCTGGACCGTCTCCAGCCACTTGTGAAATCCCGTTCCCATCCGCCGGGAGGCGTTCGCCTGCCGGTAGAGCTGGAGATATTTCCGGGCCGACGCTTCCCAAGAGAAATCGCGAGCCATGCCGTTCCGCCGCAGGCGCAAGAGGGCGCGCGGCTCCCCGTAAAGGTGGACCGCCGCCTCCACCGCGCCCACGAGCGCCTCGGGCGTGTACGGCGCGAAGACGATCCCCGTGCCCCCTTCCGATCCCGGCGAATACGGCTCGACGGTATCGGCGAGGCCCCCGGTCCAGCGAACGACAGGCACGGTTCCGTACCGCATGCTCATCATCTGATTGAGACCGCACGGCTCGTAGCGGGAGGGCATGAGAAAGAAATCACTGCCCGCCTCGATCCGGTGAGCCAGCGGATCGTCAAAACCTTTGCGGAATCGGAGCCGGTCCGGGAAGCGCCTCTCCAGTGCCGCGAAGAGCTCCTCGTAGCGTTTCGATCCGCTGCCGAGAAGGACCCACTTGGCGGGAAACGAGAACAGCTGCGGGGCCGCAGACTCGATCAGATCGAAGCCCTTCTGCTCGGCCAAGCGCGAAATGATTCCGAACAAAGGCTGGTCCGGCTGGGATGGGAGCCCCATTTCATCGAGGAGCGCCGACTTGCAGACGCCCTTCAGCTCCAGGCTCTCCGCATCGTAGCGAGCCGCGATCGCCCGATCGGTTCGCGGATTCCAGATGCGAACGTCGATCCCATTCAGAACGCCGACCAAGTCTTCGTGACGCGCATTCAGGACGCCCTGTAGCCCGAACCCGAATTCCTCCCCCGATTGGATCTCCTCGGCGTAACGTTCGCTCACGGTGGTGATGACGTCCGCGAAATGGATCCCCGCCTTCAGAAAATTCACCTTTCCCCAGAACTCAAACGGCGAGAGCGGATAGAAATACTCGGGCGGGAAGCCCGCGATCGCTATGGAATCCGGATCGTAGACGCCTTGATAACCCATGTTGTGGATGGAGAGGATCGTCGCGGTCATCTGGAAAAAGGGATCCTCGGCGTAGGTTGTTTTCAAAAAGGCCGGGACGAGGGCGGTCTGGTGATCGTTCGCGTGGATCACCTCCGGGGTGAACGCGAGCGCGCGCATGGCCTCCAAACACGAGCGCGAATAGAACGCGAACCGCTCTGCGTTGTCGGGATAGGCCTCACCGGTCGCGGGATCGTTGTAGATCCCGGGACGGCCGAAATAGCGGTCGTTGGCGATGAAATAATAGGAGAGGTGCGGTGGTAGCTCCGCGCTCCGGAGCGTGTAGATGAGCGCGGGGGTGTCCTCCCCGCGCACCGGGACCTCGATCTCGGCGGCCAGCTCGAGCGAGGACCCCTCGGGGAGCGTCAGCCCGGCGTAGCGCGGCAGGAAGACCGCGACCGCACATCCGAGATCGGCGATCGATTTCGACAGCGCGCCGACGACGTCGGCGAGCCCCCCCACCTTGGCGAAAGGAACCGATTCGGCACTGAGGAGCGCGACGCGAAAACGCTGGGTCATGCGGTTCTCCGGTGGGAACGCGGGATCAGAGCTCGATGTCGCGGAGGTACTGGGCCGCCTCTTCGGGCGACGTTGGGTTGATGTAAAAGCCCGTTCCCCACTCGAAGCCGGCGACTTTCGTCAGCTTGGGCATGATTTCGATATGCCAGTGATAATGATCGAGCCGCGGGTCGCGACAGGGGGCGCTGTGGACGATGAAGTTGTAGTGCGGTCGGTTGAGCGCCTTGTTGATCCGGCCAAGCGTGTCCTTGAGCGACTGAGCGAGCGACGCGAACTCGCTCTTCTGGGAATCCTCGAACGCGGACACGTGGCTTCGAGGGAGGACCCAGGTCTCGAACGGAAAGCGTGGCGCGAACGGTTCGAAGGATACGAAGTGCTCGTTTTTCGAGACGATGCGCTTTCCCTCGCGAAGCTCCTGCTCGATCATGTCGCAGAAGACGCACCTCTCCTTGAGCCTGTAATGCTGGAGGCTCCCGTCCAGCTCCTCCGTCACGACCTTGGGAATGATCGGCGTGGCGATGAGCTGCGTGTGGCTGTGCTCCAGGGAGGCTCCGGCGGCCTCGCCGTGATTCTTGAAGATGAGGATGTATCGAAATCGGTTGTCGTTCTTGAGATCGACGACGCGGTCGCGGAACGCCCAGAGGACGTTCTCGATCTGCGCCTCGCTCAGCTCGCTCAGCTCTTTGGTGTGGTCGGTCGTCTCGATGATGACCTCGTGTGCGCCGATGCCGTTCATTTTGTCGTAGAGCCCTTCCCCGCGACGATCGAGACCCCCCTCGATCTGCAGCGCCGGGAATTTGTTCGGCACGACGCGCGTGGTCCATCCCGGCGTGTTGGGCGGGGTCCCCGGCTCGCGGTAGGCCAGGATCTCGGCCGGGGTCTTGTCCTCGTTCCCGACGCAGAAGGGGCAGGCTTTGGCGTTCGGCGGGGGCGGGACGGAGCCGTTAAAATCAGAGGGACGTCGGCCACGCTCCGTCGAGATGATGACCCATCGGCCGACGACCGGGTCTTTACGTAGCTCAGGCATAGCTCTCCATTTTATGGGGAATTCCTGCCCGGGTCAATCCGGGGCCGGCCTTGATGAAACCGTAACTTCAATCCGTTTGATAAGTTGTGTCCGAATAGCAGCGCACCCTGAACGCCCCTGGGTAACCCGAAAAAAGCGCCTTTAGGCGGAGCGGCTGGGCCTCCTCTTCCGAAGCGTAGTCCCCCAATCGTACCTTGTAGTAAGGCGCCTCGTGGGCCACATGCGCCCTCGCTTGGAGTCGCTCAACCGCCTCCCTCGCCTTTCGGTCCGCCAGGGCACGATCCTGAGTCACGAAGACCTGCACCCGCCAGAGAAACGACGACCCTGGCCGCACCGCTTCGGCCCGCGCAGAGCCCGCTTGGGAGCCCCTCCCCGACCCCGCAGCCGGGGTTTTCGCCTTGACCCGGGGCGAGACCCCTCCCGGGGGGGAAACCGGCTCGGAAATGGCCGCCAGCTCCTCCGGAGTGATCTCCTCGCTCGGGTCGCGGCCGGGGGATTGCTCAGCCGGATACGGCGTTGGGACTTCGGAGCCGGTCGGTGGCCCCGAGACGGTCGATCCGGCCGAGGGGGCCTGCGCCCCCACCCCTGCCGCCGTCACCGTCCTGCGCGGGGCGGGAGGCTCCGGAGGCCTCGGGGCGAGCCTCGCGCAGCCAGCCGCGGCCGCAAAGGCGAACGCCAAGGCGGCCGGCAGGAGGAGCGCGGCGCGCGGCCGCGGACGCTTACGGGGCACGCTAGAGATAGCCATCGAGATCCTTTCGC
Source organism: Candidatus Eisenbacteria bacterium (assembly GCA_005893275.1). Taxonomy (NCBI): domain Bacteria; phylum Candidatus Eiseniibacteriota; species Candidatus Eiseniibacteriota bacterium. The sequence continues at coordinate 96,242 of VBOW01000016.1, forward strand.
GCCTTCAGCTGTTCGACGATGGCACGGACCTCCTGCGCCCGCCCGCTCCGGCAAACAAGCGTCACGTCGGGCGTTCGCACGATCACCAGGTCTTCGACCCCGAGGCCCGCAACCAGGCCCCCCTGGGCGAACGCGATGACGTTCTTGCAGTCGTGTAGAAGCGCCGAGCCGCGGGTGGCGTTTCCGAGGGAATCGCGCGATTCGGGCGGGGCGATCGCGTCCCAGGATCCCAGGTCATCCCACGAGAATCCCGCCCGGGCCACGAGGGTTTTCCCCGAATGCTCCATGATCGCATAGTCAATCGAGATCGAAGGCGCCGCGCCGTAAAACCGCCGGAGTGCGTCCTCGGTTCCTCCCCTTGGGGGCCCGGGCATATCCGCGAGCAAAGCCGCGATATCCGGCTGGTGCGCGTGGATCTCCTCCAGCATGGCCCCGGGCGGAAAAACGAACATCCCCGCGTTCCATAGAAAACGCCCCTGGGAGAGGTAGCGCGCCGCGGCCCGATGGTCCGGCTTTTCGCGAAACCCCTTCACCCGGTGAAAGGGAGAGCCCGGCTCGATGGGGTCGCCTGACTCGATGTAGCCATATCCCGTCTCGGGGCGCGTCGGGGGGATTCCAAACAGAACGATCGCGCCACGCTCCAGCGCGATTCTCCCGGCGCGCGCGAGCTCATCGCGGAAGCGCTCGGCAGGCTCGATCCGATGATCCGATGGGAGCACCGCGAGGACCGAGTCGCTCCCCGCTTCCTTGATCCACCACGCCGCGAGCGCGATCGCGGGCGCCGTGTTTTTTCCGACCGGCTCGCCGATCACCTGGGCGTTCGGCACGCCCGGCGCGATCGACTCAGCTTCGCGTTTCAGATCCTTCGCGGTGATGATCCAAACGTCGCCCGGATCCATGAGGCCCCGAATCCGCGCGAGCGTGTGCGCCAGCATCGGGCGGTCGTCCAGGAGCGGCAGGAACTGTTTGGGCCTCGACCGGCGCGAGAGGGGCCAGAACCGCTCGCCCCGTCCTCCGGCCAGGATGACCGCATGTAGGCGCATGGGCTGCTAGCGGTACCACACGGGATCGGGTGCGGCAACCGTCAATAGGCGCCCCGCGCGGAGACCACCGCCGGCAGCGTGAGGACCAGGATCTTGAGGTCCAGCCAAAAGGAGAGCCGGTCCACATATTCGATGTCGAGCCGCATCCACTCCTCGAAGCTCAAATTGCTGCGGCCTCGTACCTGCCAGAGGCATGTCAGCCCCGGGCGCACGGCGAGGCGGCGGAGCATCCACGGCTCATAGCGCTCCACCTCCTCCGGAAACGGGGGTCTCGGGCCCACGAGACTCATGTGCCCTTGGAGCACATGGAGGAGTTGGGGTAGCTCATCGAGACTAAGCTTGCGCAGCCACCGGCCGACCCGCGTCACGCGCGGATCGTTGTGGAGCTTGAACGCGGGGCCCCGAGCCTGGTTCAGGTGAAGCAGGAGCCCCCGCAGCTCCTCGGCCCCCACCTGCATCGAGCGCAGCTTCAGGAAGGTGAATTTCCGCCCGCCTCTTCCGACCCGGACCGCGCGGTGGAACACCGGCCCCCTCGACTCGAGCTTGATCGCGACGGCCGCGAGCGCGATCACGGGCAGCGCGGGCATGCATGCGATCGAGCCCAACGCGAGATCCAGAGCGCGCTTCCCGAAGCGTGTGTAGAGCGACATCGCGCCAATGTATCACACACATGTCGAGGAAAAGGCTCGGGGCCGCGGCGTTTCCACCGCGGCCCCGTCGGCCCTGCTGCGTGCTGCTCTCTGCGGGATTACTTCAAGATCGTGATCGTATTCTTGAAGATCCCATCCGGTGTCACCCCACGCACGAAGTAGACCCCGGAAGCCAGCCTCTCACCGCTCTGGCCACGGCCGTCGATCCTCACGTCGTGGTACCCCGCCGCCATGTAGGCCGGATCGAGAATCGACCGAACCA